>NZ_CAURKP010000008.1:0-88634 GCF_963525155.1 uncultured Rhodococcus sp. | reverse complement strand
CGTTCGACGGGAGCGAGGGCCGAACCGACGAGGCGGTAGGTGGCAAACGCTGCCAGCCCCAGGACCAGAGGTCCGACGATGGCCAGCAGAACGGCAACGGTCGTCACCACGGTTTCAACCGGTTCACGGTCGGCGCCGACGAAGACGGTGACTGGTCCGGTCGGCGTCTGAGCGCCTCGCCCGATCAGCCAGTAGTCCTCGTCGTCGGACTTCTTGACCCTTCCGAGAGCGTCCGACTCGTCAGGGCCGAGAAAACGTTCGGACAGGAGGTCGCTGTCGGTTCCAGGTGATTGGGCGACTATTCGGTGATCGGCGTCGACGATCTGCACGATTCCGATCTGACTGTCTGTGGACAGAAGCGAAGGGTCGAGATCGGCCGGGTTCTTTCCGTTGAGCTGCTGGACCAATTGCGTGGCGCGAGCTTCGGAGCTGTTCAGAGCGGACAGATGCAGGGAGTTCGCCAGTACGAAAACCAGTGCAAGCCCGGCGATCACCAGGCAGAAGGCGATCACGAGCGTCGATGCCACGGTCGAACGGGCACGCACGCTCCACCGGGAGGGGTGCAGAATCGACGAGGCTAGATGCTCCATGACGTCCAGTCTGTACTCTCCGGCGCAATCGCGGCGAACGTTCTCAGCTTCCCTTCAACAACCAGGTGCCACGCTGGCCGACATGGCGTTCACGCGTGAAATGGCGAGCAAGGTCCCAGAGGTCACACTGTACTTCTGGCTGATCAAGATTCTGGGCACGACGGTGGGGGAGACTGCCGCGGATTCACTCGACGCGGATCTAGGCATCGGACTGATCGGCACCGCTGCGTTGACTTCGGTGTTCTTGGTCGTCGCGCTGATCATCCAGTTCACGCGGAAACAGTATGTACCGTGGATCTATTGGCTGGTGGTAGTTCTGATCAGCGTAGTCGGAACGCTCATCACCGACATTCTGACCGACGATCTCGGTGTACCGCTCGAAGTGAGTACGGGAGTCTTTGCGGTTGCCCTGGCCGCTACGTTCGGGATCTGGTTTGCCAGTGAACGGACGTTGTCCATCCACAGTATTTGCACGCCGAAGTGCGAAGCGTTCTACTGGTTCGCCATCCTGTTCACATTTTCACTGGGAACGGCGGCAGGAGACTTGATTGCCGAACAGGTGGACCTGGGGTATGCGAAGTCTGCTGTGTTGTTCGGCGTCGTGATCGCCGCAGTGGCCGCCGCGCACTTCGGCCTGAAACTCAATGCTGTACTTGCATTTTGGATCACTTATGTTGTCACTCGTCCATTGGGAGCGTCCATCGGTGACCTGTTGACCCAAGACCGATATGAGGGCGGCTTGGGATTCGGGCCGACGGTGGTGAGCATTGTCTTCACGATCGTGATCGTCGCGCTGGTCGCCTTTCTCACTGGCACCAAAGTCGATGTTCTGCCAGAACCGAGCAATGAACGGCAGCCCGCAGACGCAAAAACGGGTGACGCGGTCCGGTGAGATCGGCGAGTTCGATCGCACTTGTTCGGACCGCGTCACCCGTCTAGAGGATCAGGCCACTCGCTTGGCGGTGCGGCCGCCGAATTCGAGCATCACGGCGCGACCGGTGTCGTCGGTGACGAAGCGTCCCAACGCCCGGGTGGTGTCGGCGCGCGCAGCGAAGTCACGGTCGTTGAGGAAGGCGATCGGGATTGCCGGCGGCCAGACGATGTCCTCGTATTCACCGAGATCCTGCGCGCTGCCCATCCGGATGCCGATTCCCTCGTCAGCGGGGGCGACGGTCATCGTCAGGGAGCCCGCCTGATACTTGCCCAGGACCGCGTCGACAGCAGAGGGTTCCGGCTCGACCACGTCGAGGGATGCCGGCGTGGGTAGTTCTGCGAGGTTGGCCATGCACCAGTCGACGATCTTCTTGCCGATTCCGCCGCCGAGGGCGTTGGTCAGCACGGTGACGGCGAAGTTCTTCTCGGGCACCGTCATGAACTCGGAGACCTGGAGATTGCTGACGTTTCCGCCGTGCCGAACTACCTGTGTGGTTCCGTAGCGAGTCAACAGCCAGCCGATGCCGACCTCCTCGAACATCATCGCCGCGGGACGCTGCGGTTTCTGCATCAGTAACCGGGTTGACTCGTCGAGCGGCTGGCCCTCACCCGGGTGTTCGCCCGACAGTGCGTAGCGTGCCCAGACGAGCTGATCGCGCACCGAGGACCACATTCCGCCGCAGGGCGTCATGCCGCGGTCCAGTCCGGTTTCGTTGGACACGAACGGCACACCGTCGCGGATGTAGTGACCGAGTGCAAACCGGTGGGTCATCACGTCCCACGGCAGGAACGCCGAGTTCTTCATTTCGAGGGGGTCCAGAACGCGCTGCTTGACCAACTCTTCGAAGGTCAGTCCGCTGATCTTGGCCACGACATGTCCGGCGAGAACGAATCCGGAGTTGCTGTAGGAGAAGACTTCTCCCACGGGGAATTCCTGGCGCAGTTCCTTCAGCCGCGAAACCGAGCGTCCCAGGGCGTCTTCGCCCCAGCCTGCCGAGAGGCCGGCGTCGCCGGTGAATCCGCCGGTGTGTGTCAGGAGATGACGCATCGTGACTGTGCGGGTGGCTTCTTCGTCGGCGAAGGTCAGTTCGGGTACGTACTCGACCAACGGGGTGTCGAGGTCGAGCAGTCCGTCCTCGACGAGTGCCATCGCGGCTGTTGCGGCGAACACCTTTGTGGTGGAGCCGATCATGAACATCGTCTTGTCGGTGACCGGGAGCTGGGTTTCGACGCTTTCGATGCCGCTGGTGACGACGATGTCCTTGTCGCCGTGCACGATACCGACCGAGACGCCGGGGATGTTTGCCTCGACCCTCCACTGATCGACGAGTTCTTGAAGCTGTTCTTGCATCTTTGATTCCTCGAGTTCGCTGGCGTTCTGTGTTTCGGCGTTCTGTGTTTCCGTCATCGTATGTGTATCGGTCATCGTCACGCGTTAACCCGTGGTAGGAAGCGGAATCCGACGTACACTCCGTCTCGGTGCGGCCGTACCGTCGTCCAACCGGCGGCCCCGGGTTGACGGGTGGTCCAGGTCCCCGGGATCTGCGACGGTACGAGAGTGGCTACCGTTGCAGGCTTCTTCGGAGCTGTTTCGTCTTCCTCGGGATTCGGGATTACGTCGCCGATGACGGTGATCACGGCTTCGTCAGCGGACTCTCCACGACGGAACTCGATTGCTATTCCGCCCGAGCTGTACTTTCCCAGAACCGAATCCGGAATCGACTCCACACTCGCGAGGTTCGGGGCGAGGGCTTGCGGAGGTTCGAGTCCGACCGACGCGGCCGCGGCTTCGGTGAAGAGATCACGGTAGAGGCCGTCGGCCTTGCCGCCGCTGGTCAGCAGTGCGATCGCGACATTGTGGCGGGGGAAGATGCGCAGATACGCGTGCTGGCCGATGGTGCTGCCGTCGTGCCCGAAAATCTCTTCGCCCGACCAGGTTTCGTGGAACCAGCCCAAGCCCCAACCCGACTTGTCCGGGAACAGTTCGCTGATGTCGATCTCGGGTGTGCGCATCGCGGCGGCTGACTTTTCCGACACGATCCGTACGCCGTCGACGCTCTGTCCTTCGAGAAGACCGAGTTCCGCGAACGTGAGTAGATCTCCGATGCTGGCAGTGATGCAACCCGCGGGCCCCATCGAGCGCGTGATCGGCCAGACGGGCATCACGACGGAGTTCCCCGTATGACCCGCTGCCACAGAGTATCTCGGTGTATCTCCGGTCAACGTGAGTGTGTGCGCGAGGCCGAGCGGATCGATGATCCGCTCCTTGAGGATGTCGTCCCAGATGCCGCCGCGAAGAACCTCGACGATACGAGCTGCAAGGACGTACGCGGAGTTCGAGTACGCGAAGCCGTCCTCGAGTGGATGAACCTGACGGAAGTCACGCAGGCCCTCGACGTAGCGTTCGACGACGTCGTCGCCGCGACCCTTGTCGATGAACAGGTCACCGTCGATTCCGTTGCGATGGTTCAGAAGTGCGCGAACCGTGATGCGGGCAGCTGTTTCCTCGTCCTGCAGTGCGAAATCGGGCAGGATCGACCGGACGGTCGCGTCCAGGTCGAGCAAGCCTTCGTCGACAAGCTGCATGACCAGCATCGCGGTCCATACCTTGGTGATGGATCCGATCTGGAACAGGGAGTCGGTGGATACCTCGACCCCGGTGTCTGCATTGATCACGCCGGAAGCCACCGTCGTACGGGTGATTTCCTTGCCGTTGGAATCGAGTGTGAGAATACCGAATTGAGCACCGGTGACGCCGTAACGCTCACAGAGTACGTCGAGTGAACGCTTCCATGCATCGGCTCCGGCTGACGCGTTGGCCAGGCCGGTCTTGGGCAGCTTCGCGGAGGTGTATCGCTTGACCCACTCGATGAGCCTTGTGCTGTAGTCGATTCGGTGCGAGATCGAACCGTTGACGAGGAACCCGTGGCTTGCACCGGGATACGCCACCAGGCGGGTGGGTACATGCTGCTGGCGCAGTGCGGCGAACCAGGCCTCGGCCTGACCCAGCGGGCACCGCTCGTCCGACTTTCCGTGGAGGATCAGCGTCGGGGTCACCACGTTCTTCACAGCGGCGAGCGGTGAGGCTGCCAGCAGCTTGGCGGAGTTCTCGGGAACAGTCGTGCCGGTGGCGAGTGACGCGAGGTGCGGACCGAAATCGCAGACTCCGGCCATGGCGTTGAAATCGCAGATCAGCCCGCCGGCAACCGCAGCGGCAAAACGATCCGTCGCGGACGTCAGGTGACACGTGCTGTATCCGCCGTAGCTGTACCCGGTGATCGCCAGACGGTCCCCGTCGACAAGTCCCTCGGCGACAAGCGCGTCGATCGGCTCGAGGAAGTCGGCTTGGTCGGAGGTACCCCAGGCGCCGTTGACGGCGTACATGAAGTCTGCGCCGTACCCGTCCGACCCACGTGGATTGAGGGTCAGGATGCGCCAACCCTGGGCGGCGAGAACCTGGTGGGCGGGGTGATAGGTATCTGCAACGCCGGTCCACGCGTTGTGCGGTCCGCCGTGAATGTCGAGCAGAAGGGGTGCAGCGCCACTGGTTTCGGGAGCGGACAGCAACCAACCGTGCACGGTGCGGCCGTCGGAGATGGTGAACTCGCGTTCTTCGGCGGCAAACAGTGTCACCTCGGGGAGTGCTTCTGCGGTGAATTTCGTCAGCGTGGTGACCGCGCCGCTGTCGAGATCGACGAGTGCGACCTCGCCGAAGGACTGCTGCGTGGTGACGATGACGGAGGCGACGCGGGCGTCACGGGCAACGGAGAGCGCCGAGACGACCTCGTTGGGATTGGCGACGAGGGATCGAGAGGTGCCGGTTTCGATGTCGGCCGCGTACAGATGCGTCCATCCACGATCGCGTAGGCAGAACACGATTTCGTCGCCAGTATTCGACAGTGCCGGTGTGCCGCCGGGGTAGCCGGGCGCACCGGGCATCACGTTGCGATCGAGATGAGCTGTGAGGGTGACGTCGACCGGTGTCTCGGTTGGGCCGGGGACGGACAGCCGGATCAGGTCTGCAGTTCCGACACGGACCTCGGGAGTGCCGATGGCGACGACCGAATCTCCCTGCGGATGCCACAGTGTGGAGCCCTGCACTCCGGTGGCATGACCGAGTCGCTGCGGGGGAACCGACAGATCGTCGACGAGGATTCGGTAAGCGCTGAACGTGAGGTTCAGATCGCTGTCCGGTTCGAGATTCGCGGTGAAGGCAAGAGCCGTGCCGTCGGGCGACCAGGACGGAACGTCGGCATTCCAATCACCGTCGGTGAGCCGTCGAACTGCCTTCGTCTCCAGATCGACGGTGTGAAGGTGGCGCCGGAAGGTGCCGAGCCAACCGGCACCGTCCACCTTGTACCCGAGTCGGTCGGTGACGATGGGAGCATTCGGATCGGTGGAGTCCGAACGTGAGACCACAGCGGCGAACGCGATGATATTTCCGTCCGGGCTCCAGGCTGCTGCACCGGCGCCGAGGGGGAGTGATGCTGATGTGGTGAGAGTTTCGGCCTCGCCGCCGGCGAGCGGGATCAGGTGCAGCTGCGCGGAGTCGCCGACCTTACGCAGGAAGGCAATCGAGGTTCCGTCCGGAGAGAACCGAGGGGCAGAATCGGCGGGCCCTGCGGTGAGGCGGCGAGCCCGGGAATCGCGGGACACCGCCCAGAGCGATGTAGTTGCCTTTCCGGCAACAATTTCCGAGCGAACGAAGACGACCACGGTGCCGTCGGGAGAGATTGAGGTCTCCGTGGGTGTGACCACACGGTGGAGGTCGTCGAGAACAAATGGACGGTCAGTCATGTAGATCCTTCGAATCGGAGAAATAGATGCAGACGTAAAGCTTTGTCTTCCGGCTTATTTCAGAACGCGAATGCCAGGGCCGGCCAGGGTGCCGCCAACTGGTGCATACAGGGCCGTTGCGCCGTTGAAGAACATGAAGTTCGGCGACGTGGACACCGGAATGACGTCGGACGAGGTGAACAGTGCTTGTTCCGCTTCCTTCCACACCGAGCAGGATTCCTGCCCGGGCAGAACCGAGGCCTTCGCCGCCAGTTCGGCGTACTTTTGATTGTCGATCGATGCGAAGTTGACACCCGACGGTGGGGTGGGGCCGGCGAAGTACGGAACGAAGATGCTGGGGGTATCGCTCTGGACGGTCAGTCCGATCGAGATCGACCATGACGTCAGGTCTTTCGCTGCGAATGTGTTGGAAATGATGAAGTTGTTGTCACCACCACGAAGCTCTACCTTCGCGCCGAGCTCCTGCCACTGCTTCATCGCGTATTCTGCTGCTGCAGAGGTGGTGTCGCGGTAGTTGGCAAAGATGACCGTCAATTGCAGCGCTTGACCGTCCTTGGTCAGGACACCGTCGGATCCGGGCTTCCAACCGGCGTCCGCAAGAGTCTTTTTCGCAGCGGCCATGTCGAACTTCGGAACTACACCGGTGACGCTGTCGAAGTCACACGCCCGCGGATCGACTACTGCCAGTGCCGTAGCTCGTGAGCCTTTGCCACCGGTGTTGATGTCCGTGTAATCGTCGAGATCGATCGCTTGCACGAGTGCGGTGCGTACCGCCTCGTCCTTGGTGGGGAGAGCCGCATTGTGGTTGAAGATGAACTGTCCGCTCAGGGTGTTGGACGTCATCGACTCGAGGCCTGAAGCTTCCACACGTTCGATATCCGCGCCGGCAACCGGGGCCGCGTTGACCGTTCCGGTGAGGACGAGATTCGCCGTCGTCGCGGCGTCGGTCACGACCTTGATCGTGACCGTCTTGGGCACTCCGAGCGTGTCCGACGTGGTTTCGCCGTTCGGCCCCCAGTTGTATCCGTCGCGGCGTTCGAGCGTGACGTGATCGTTGGCCACTACTTCGGTGATCTTGAACAGTCCGGTTCCGTTGCTGCTGCCTCGAACACTGGCAGGGTCGTCGAGGGCTGCCTGGCACGCCATCTTGAGAGCGCCGATGCGCTCGAGGAGGAAGGGCGCGGGTTCCGTTGTCTTGATCGTGAGCTCGTCACCATCAGCGGTTGCTACCGCAGTTTCGGGTACGGATGCTCCCAACCACGGAGAGCCGTTGGTCGTGTCGACGACCCAGTTGATGTTGTTTGCCGCTGTCTGGGCAGTGAAGGTCGTGCCGTCTTCACACGTGATCCCCTTTTTGAGGGTGAAGTTCAGCGAAGTTCCGTTCTCGCTCCATTTTTCGGCCAGATACTGGCCCGCTGCGCGGGTTTTGGGGTCGATGGCCAACAACGAGTCGTTGGTATAGCTGTTGATCGCCTGCGTGGCAGTCAGATTGGTGATCAGGGGATGAAGGTTCCCGGGGTCGGTGTTCACGATCGTCGTGAAGCTGCCGTCCTTGGCGTAATCGCCGGAAGAATTGCCGCCAGGATCAGAGGTGCTTCCGCACGAGGCAACCGTGAGAACGCCGATCGTGACCAGAGCCGCGGTGGGCACTGAGCGAGCTTTCATCTGATGCACCTTTTGATCGAAGGAAGTCGTTGATCAATGTTGCGCGAGGGACGTGGCCCAGGTCTCGTTGAATCGACTCATGCTGAGCGCCTGAATCTGTCGGATCGTCACAATGGGTGGTCGTCGTTTCTTGCCGCACCACGGTTCGACTACCGTCGGAGTGTGCGCTCAGAATCTCGTCGATCAGATATCCAGACCTTCCATGTCATGGATGTATGGAAGGCCGCGACCGAACGTCAGCGGACACATGGTGACGTCCTGACCTTGGCGGCAGGTCAACCGTCGACGCCCGCGCCGGCACCGGTGCTACGTGCGACGCGAGAGATTCTGGGCACCGAACTACTCGGGTATACCGAGACTTTCGGGATCCTGCAGCTACGCGAGGCTATTGCGCGCTACCACAGCGAGCGATCGGGAATCGCCGTCGACGCCGAAGACGTGGTGGTGACGACCGGTTCGTCCGGGGCGTTCACCTTGCTCTTCCTGGCCGCGTTCGACGAGGGCGACACCGTGGTGGTTGCTCGCCCCGGATATCCCGCGTACCGCAATACCCTTGCCGCTCTCGGCTGCAACGTCGTCGAACTCGACTGCGGGCCGGCAACTCGATACCAGCCGACAGTGGAAATGCTCGAGGCTTTGCCGTCGCCGCCTGCCGGTCTGATCGTCGCGAGCCCCGCAAATCCCACGGGCACGGTGATCTCGCCCGAGGAGCTCGCTGCATTGGCGACGTGGTGCGAGCAGCACGGAACTCTTCTGATCTCGGACGAGATCTACCACGGCATCGGATACGGCGATCAGCACACGTCGAGCGCCTGGGAGACCTCACGCGAATCCGTTGTGATCGGCTCGGTGTCCAAGTACTTCTCGATGACGGGTTGGCGACTCGGGTGGATGTTGGTGCCGACCTACCTTCGGCGCCCGCTGCAGAGACTTGCGTCGAACATGACCGTGTGTCCGCCCGCGATCTCTCAGTACGCCGCCGTCGAGGCGTTCTCGGACGAGGCGAAGGCCGAGTTGGACGGGCACGTTCAGCGGTACGCCGTCAATCGTGAACTGCTGTTGACCGGGCTGCCGAAACTGGGCATCACCGAGCTGGCTCCCGCCGACGGTGCGTTCTACGTCTACGCGGACATCGGCCATCTGTGTGGCGACGAGGGCGCCACCGCGTGGTGTGCCCGGTTGCTGACAGATACCGGGGTCGCGCTGGCACCCGGAATCGATTTCGACACCGTCCATGGAAACCGGATGGTCAGACTTTCGTTCGCGGGCGCGACAGCCGACATCCAGGAGGCGCTGACCCGCCTCGAGAAGTGGCTCGGGTAACAAACAGCAGGGTCTTCGAGCTGTTTCGCCATGCGGAGGTGCCCTCTGCTGGCACGATGTCGTGGTGTCTTCTGCAGCTACGCCCAAGGGTGAACGACGTCGCCAAGCTCTGGTGGCGTCCGCTGCTGAACTTTTGCTGGAGGGCGGGTTCGACGCCGTTCGTCACCGAGCGGTGGCAACCAGAGCTGACCTTCCACTGGCTTCGACGACCTATTACTTCGACTCACTCGACGATCTGATCGCGTGTGCCGTCGAGCTCAACGGCAACGCCGACATGGAAGCGATGCGCGCCAGAGTGGCTGCGGTGACCCAACGTCGGCGGGGCGCGGAATCAACCGTCGAACTCTTGGTCGAGCTGCTGCTCGGAGACGAAGAGAAGCGGCCGGAGAGCCGCGAACGATTGATCTCGCGCTACGAACGATTTGTGGCGTGTGCCCGTCATCCCGCGCTTCGTGACGTGCAGTTGCGCCTACGCGCCCAGCTCGACGACCTGTTGACCGATGCGCTTCGACGCTCGGGCCGAACGGCTCCCGAGGGGCAATTGCGCCGTCTTGTCGCGATGGTCGACGGTGCGATGATCACGGCGCTCGGGGAGTACGACCCGGATCCACGCGGGTTGGCCAGAGGAATGCTCTTGGAATCGATCGACGTGATGGCGCCGCCGGTCTAGCTCGGGTCTCTATCGGGGGTAACAGCACTGCTCGGCCACCGTTAGACTGAGGCCTCGTGAGCCGCATCCCGAATGTCCTTGCCAACCGATACGCCAGCCCGGAGCTTGTTGCTCTGTGGTCTCCCGAGTACAAGATCGTGCTCGAGCGTCAATTGTGGGTGGCGGTGTTGCGTGCGCAGGCAGAGCTGGGCATCGACATTCCGGCCGACGCCATCGACGACTACGAGCGTGTCATCGACAACGTCGACCTCGAGTCCATCGCGGACCGCGAGCGGGTCACCCGCCACGACGTGAAGGCACGCATCGAGGAATTCAACGCACTCGCCGGACACGAGCAGGTCCACAAGGGCATGACCAGCCGCGACCTCACCGAGAACGTCGAGCAGCTGCAGATCGTGCGTTCTCTCGAACACGTCTACAACCACGGCATCGCCGTTGCCGCCCGCTTGGGTGAGCGCGCTGCCGAGTACTCGTCCATCGTTATGGCCGGCCGCTCGCACAACGTCGCAGCTCAGGCCACCACCTTGGGCAAGCGTTTCGCTTCGGCCGCCGACGAGCTGCTGGTTGCACTGACGCGTCTGCGCCAGCTGATCGACCGGTACCCGCTTCGTGGGATCAAGGGCCCGATGGGGACCGCTCAGGACATGCTCGACCTCCTCGACGGCGATGCGGCCAAGCTCGAGCAGCTCGAAGCGAAGGTTGCGGAGCACCTCGGATTCGCTCACGTACTGACCAGCGTCGGCCAGGTGTACCCGCGTTCCCTCGACCACGACGTCATCTCCGCGCTCGTTCAGGTCGGCGCGGGCCCGTCGTCGTTTGCACACACGATCCGCCTGATGGCCGGCCACGAGTTGGTCACCGAAGGCTTCCAGCCCGGCCAGGTCGGCAGCTCGGCGATGCCGCACAAGATGAACACCCGCTCGTGCGAGCGAGTCAACGGACTTCAGGTGATCCTGCGCGGATACGGCTCCATGGCAGCCGAGCTTGCGGGTGCACAGTGGAACGAGGGGGACGTCTTCTGCTCCGTCGTGCGCCGCGTCGCGCTCCCGGACGCGTTCTTCGCGATCGACGGCATGTTCGAGACCTTCCTGACCGTGCTGATCGAGATGGGCGCGTACCCGGCCGTCATCGAGAAGGAACTGACCAGGTATCTGCCGTTCCTCGCCACGACGCGCGTGCTCATGGCCGCCGTCCGCGCCGGCGTCGGACGCGAGACCGCACACGAGGCGATCAAGGAGAACGCCGTCGCAGTTGCGCTGGCGATGCGTGAAGAGGGCAAGGAGCCCGACCTGCTCGATCGTCTTGCCGCCGACGACCGTTTGCCGCTCGACCGCGTTGCACTCGACGAGGCCCTGGCCGACAAGGCTGCTTTTGTCGGTGCCGCTTCGGCTCAGGTCGATGCCGTTGTCGCCGAGGTGCAGAAACTTGTCGACGCCAACCCCGAAGCTGCGGCGTACGCGCCGTCGCCGATTCTGTAAGGGATACGCCCCGTGCGCCTTTTCGGTGGTCACCACTACCGAAAAGGCGCACAGGGGCCCGAGACCATGGACTGCATCTTCTGTTCCATCATCGCCGGTGAGGCCGAGGCCAGTGTCGTCTACGACGATGCGAACGTTCTTGCCTTCATGGATATTCGGCCGTTCACATCCGGCCATCTCCTGGTCGTGCCGAAGCGCCATGCCAGTGGATTGTCCACGCTCGATCCCGACGACGGTGCCAGGATCTTCGCCGTCGCGCAGAAGATCGCCGCGGCGATGCGTACCGGACCTCTCCCCGTCGACGGAGTGAATCTGCACCTCTCCGACGGAGCTGTTGCGGGGCAGGAAGTCTTCCATGTTCATCTGCATGTCATTCCGCGAAATCGCGGCGACGGCTTCGGCCTGCGCGCCCTACCTCGCACGCCCAATCGGACAATCCTCGACAGCACGGCTGCCGTCATTCGAGGCGCACTGAACTAGAGGTTCACCCGGTGTGGGTGATTCGCGCCGAGGTTTTTCCCAGCACCATCTGGGTATGGCCGACATCGAACTGACGTATTCCTCCGGACTTGTCCCGAGGGACGGAGAGCTTCCCGCTCGCGAAACCATCGCAACGGTCTTCGACGAGCTCGACTTCCAAACAGCAGTGCAGGCGTACTTGTGGGCCATACCCATCGTGTCCTGGGCTCAGTGGATGGACGTGCATACCAACATCTTCGGAGCAACTGCCTCCGATATCGTCGTCTACCGCTCATATCGTGACCGACTAGGCCTGATCACCGCCAACGCGACGACTCCGTACATCTTGAACTTTTTCGATCTCGGTGCAACGGGGCCGTTGGTGATCGAATTGCCGCCAGGGCCGACCGCCGGGGGCATCGCAGATTTCTGGCAACGAGAATTCGCGGTGCTCGGTGAGATGGGCCCCGATGCAGGCAAGGGTGGCAAGACCCTGGTAGTCGGCCCAGGCCAGAGTGCCGAGGACACAGGTGATTACACCGTTGTCCACTCCCCGATGATGCACATCATGTTCGGCTTCCGCACGCTCGATCCCGACCCGGCGCGCTCGGGCGCGTTGGTCGACGCCGTCCGGGTGTACCCGTACTCCGATCGTGAGAATCCGACTCCGACGCGTCTGGTCTCACCGGACGGCAAGCCCTGGAGCGGAATTCAGCCGCGAGACCTTCGATACTGGGAACTCCTGCACGACATCGTGCAGGACGAACCTGTCGAAGAGCGCGACCGCTTCCCGATGGCGTGGCTTCGGCAGCTGGGGATTGAGAAGGGCAAGCCATTCGCCCCGGATGATCGAGCGAGAAAGATCTTGCAACGGGCCGTCGAAGTGGGGGAGGTGTTCGCCCAGGCGAATGCGTTCGTCAAACGCTTCCCCGGTTCGCGCTACTGGCCGGATCGCCAGTGGGACTTGGCGATTGTCCTGGACA
This sequence comes from uncultured Rhodococcus sp., assembly GCF_963525155.1. Lineage (NCBI taxonomy): Bacteria > Bacillati > Actinomycetota > Actinomycetes > Mycobacteriales > Nocardiaceae > Rhodococcus > uncultured Rhodococcus sp. The sequence continues at coordinate 75,736 of NZ_CAURKP010000008.1, read as the reverse complement.
ACTCAGCTCAGCGAGGGGACAACTACGACGAGTTCTATGAACGCGCGTCGTGGTTCTACGAGGCGGTCAGCTTCTCCGAGGCGATGAAGAGTACGACGCCCGGACTCGGGCAGGCGTATCTGGGTAGCTACGCCGACGCCGAGGGGCACTGGTTGGACGGAGGAAAGAGTTACACACTCCACGTACCCGCCGATGTCCCGGCAAAGTTGTTCTGGTCCGCGACGGTCTACTCGGTCGACACACGCTGCCTTGTCGACAACCAGCAGGGCCGAGGCGACCGTGGCTCGCGAGATCCCGATCTTGTTGTCAACGAGGACGGTTCGGTGGATCTCTACTACGGACCTACAGCTCCGGTAGGGAAGGAACCCAATTGGGTTCAGACCATTGCGGGTCAGCACTGGTTCTCGTACTTCCGCTTCTACGGACCGCTCGAACCATATTTCGATCGGACTTGGAAGCTTGGTGACATCGAGCCGGCCTAGAGCGTGGTCTGTCTCACGGACTGCCGATCAGTTCGACAACGGAGTCCAGAAGGACACTGCGCCAGCACAACCAGTCGTGGCCGCCGTCGAAGATCCGACACGACACTTGCGCTCCTGCGGCCTCCAGCGCCTGTGCGACCGCTGCGCTGTGCCCGACCATGTCGGACTCGTGCTTACCTACTTCGAGGACAACGCGTAATCCGTCCGGTGCGCCGTCGCGCTCGATGCGTGCGGCTATGTCTCCACCCGGCGGGCCGTCTTCCCCGCGCTTCAAGCCGGTTGGCCACCAGAACGAACCGGACCCGCTGGCGACCAGCGCGAAGTGTTCGGGGAATTCGAGTGCTGCGAACATCGAAGCCAGGCCGCCGAAGCTCTGCCCCGAGACCACCGTTCGCGTTCGATCAGACGAGAAAGGTGTGACGGCGCGCACCTGCGGAAGCAGTTCGTCGACGACTGCACTCCAATAGTCGCGGTTGCACGGCAATTCCTGCGAACGGCGTTGATTGTCAACGGAATCGATGGCCAGCAGAACGCAGGATTTCAGTTTGCCGGTCTGGACCGCACGATCGAAGGCGGCGCCTGCCGGCATGACCTCGGCCCAGTGACGCCCGTCGAGAAGTATCACGAGCGGCCGTTCTTCGAGCGGTGTCAATCCGTCGTCCACGGTCTCGTAGATCCACACCGGCCGCTCGACGTCCAAAGTCGAACTAGCCCAGGTGAGCTGTACCGACTTCCTGAAAACTGGAGCATCCCAACCGAACTGGACCGGCGCCAAGGGCATCTCGGCGACGGAACGCCTTGTGTCCACACCTGCGGAAAGCGGATTGAGTGGGTCGGCAATTCGGTGCTCGAGCAACCCCAACCAGCGGGTGCGGCGGGTCGAGTCTTCCTTGCCTGCTCCCGGATAGTCGAACTCGTCGACTACGGACTTCGGTACCGGGATGATGCTGTAACTGCTACGCCAGGTGTTCGAGACTTCGGCGGTGTAGAACCACACCGGACTGTCGCCGAGTCGCTGCATCACGCTGAGTTGTTCTGCGTGATGGTCGGTCAGCGAATTTGCATCCAGGTAAACGCGCTCGACCTCGGTCTCCTCGGGCTGACGCCAGAGGAACGTAACTCGAACAGTCTGTGTATCAACGCTTTCGATGATCGGCGTTCCTTGTTGCACTATCCGATTCCAGGACGTCTCGATGTCGGGCGAGGCCGCGAGGGTAGCGGACAATTCGGTCACCGCCTGAGTTAGCATGAGCACAGCCTAACCTAATTTGATGGGCTTTTGAATTCGAGGGGTGGTCCGCCAGTGGGCGTCACAATGAAAAAATCACGCACCCTCAAGGTGCTCTCCGCAGTCTTGGTAGCAGGGTTCGCCCTCGCCGGTTGTAGTTCTGCGGATGCCGATTCCGATGCTGACTCAGCTGCATCGCAGGGTAATTGGCCGCGTACCGTGGAAACGCCGAAGGGGCCGGTGGAGATCACGTCGAAGCCGGAGAGGATCGTCTCGACCAGTGTGACGCTGACGGGCACGCTGTTGTCGATCGACGCTCCGGTGGTGGCTACCGCATCGACGGGACCGAACACCGACGTCTCGGATGCGCAGGGGTTGTTCACACAGTGGGGCGAAATAGCAGAAGAACGCGGACTTGCAGTGTTGCCGATGGGCGGTGCGAACGCGGAATCCGTTCTGGCGCAGAACCCGGACCTGATCGTCGTCTCGGCAACTGGAGGTGACTCCGTCGTCGATCTGTACGAACAGTTCACGGCCATCGCGCCGACAATCGTGGTGGACTACGGCGGAAGTAGTTGGCAGGAAGTCGCCGCTGTGCTGGGTAAGGCGACAGGTCTCGAAGACAACGCGGCGGCCACGGTCGCGAAGTTCGACAGCGCAGTAGAGGCCGCGAAGGCCAAGATCACACTTCCCCCGCAGCCGACCACTGCGCTGGTCTACTACGAGGACGGCAGCGGCGCCAATATCTGGACGCACGAGTCGGGGCAGGCGAAGTTGCTCACGGCGATGGGTTTCACGGTCGCCGACATTCCCGAGTCCGCGAAGAGCAGTGAATCCATGGGTAAGCGCAAGGACATCATTCAGGTCTCGGCGGAGAACCTCTACGACGGTATCGCGGGCAACACCCTGATCTTGGTCAGTGCCGACGACGGTGCGGTGAAGGCGGTCGAGGCACTTCCACTGTTGGCCCAGCATCCGGCAATTCGTGATCACCACGTCTATGCCGTGGGTCTGGACACCTTCCGTCTCGACTACTACAGCGCAACCAACATGGTGAACCGGTTGGTCGAGCAGTTCAGCTGAGCCATAAGTACTAGGCCTTTCACCTTCAACTAGTGCTTTGGTAGGAGCCGGGAATCGAACATTCCCTTCACGTTCGCCGAATGTGGGACCAAGTGGTGCGCGCATGCCACCATGAACGTCAATCATCGGATGCGGAATGGGGAGTGGATGTTCGACTCGGCTGGTCAGAATGCCCCGGGGCAAGCCCTGGCATCGCGAGGGTGGGGACGTTTCAACCTGAACAACCCGGCCACGGCGGCCGTGATCGTCGGCCTGCTGAGTGTGCCGTGGGTGTTCGGTCTCGCCAGTCTCAAGACTGAACCCGAGACGAGCAATCGAGTGCTGAGCGATCCGGGAACCGTCGTCGGCATCATGGGTTTCCTGACGGTGTTGACCGTTGTGGCGTGTGCGCGCCGGCGGTACCCGATCGCGTACTACCTCCTGACGTTGGCAGGATCCGGCGGATTGATGCTCTTCCTCGGCAGTCGATCGCTGGGGGCCACGCCGCTTTTCTGGTTCGCGATCATGGCAGTGTCCATCCGAGTGACAGGCATGCGCCTGGTCGGACTGCTGGTCCTCGGAATGGCGATGGACGTGATCTTGGCGATGTATCTCACCGAACGGGACGGGCTGACGGTCGCCGAGGTTCAGGTGGGGGAGTTGCCTCACTTGTTCCTCGAACCGGCGGCAAACACCGTCACGAGTTTTCTGGTCGTCGCAGCCATGGGAAAGATCGTCGCGCGCCTGCGAAAACAAGCAGTGGAGAACAGTCAGGCAGTAGCGGATCTGCACCGGGACCGCGAACGCAAGATTGCGAATGCCGTTGTCGCCGAACGGCAGGACATGGCACGTGAACTGCACGATGTCGCTGCCCACCACATGACCGGCATGATCATCCAGGCTCGTGCCGCCGACAAGTTCTTCTCGAGCAATCCCGAACAAGCGCAAGCCCTTCTGGGGGGCGTCATCGAGCAGGGTCAGCGGGCCCTCAACAGCTTGCGGCAGATCGTGGGGATACTTCGCCTGGGTGAGGAAGACCCCGATTTCCCGACGCCCATGGTCTCCGACATCGACGAGTTGGTGGACGACTGCAAGCGCACCATCTCGTCGATCTCGTTGGAGAAGGTCGGCCGCTTCGACGACCTGGACAGCGGAGTCCAGTTGACGTGTTACCGCATCGTGCAGGAGGCGTTGTCGAACGTCCTTCGCCATGCGCCGGGTAGCGAGTCCAAGGTGTGTCTGAGTCGAGAAGCCGGTGCGGTGAGGGTACGGGTGGTCAATACTCTCGGGAACGCTCGCCCGGCCTCCGACGGGCAAAACCTCGGAATTGTGGGAATGCGCGAACGCGCGACGCTCATGGGTGGTCAACTGGACGCCGGACCGAATTCGGAAGGTGAGTGGGCTGTGCAGGCACTGGTGCCGGTGAACGGGAGGATCAACGCATGATCGATGTCCTTATTGCAGACGACCAGCAGGTGGTACGGCAGGGGTTCGAGCTGTTTCTCTCCGGTCACCCCGAGATTCGCGTCGTCGGGCATGCCAAGACGGGAGTCGAGGCGTACGAGCAGGTGCGTGCACTGCGTCCGGACGTCGTGCTGATGGATATCCGAATGCCGCACGGCGACGGGTTGACTGCGACCCGGGAGGTCCTTGCCGAGTTTCCCGGGACCCGCGTCATCGTGATCACCACGTTCGATCTCGACGAGTACGTTTTCGAGGCGCTCGACAGCGGTGCCGCAGGGTTCTTGCTCAAAGACGCCGATCCCGAAGAGCTCTCGTCGGCAGTGTTGACCGTGGCCGAAGGTGGTTCGGTGCTCTCGCCGAGATTGACGTCGAGACTGATCGTGGAGTTCGCGAGGCGTAAGCCGGCACCGATGTCCACGGCGCGCTCCGGATCGGATCACGGTCTCAGTGCGCGTGAAATGGATGTGGTGCAGTTGCTGTCACAAGGCTTGGGAAACAACGACATCGCAGATTCCCTCAGCCTCGAACAGAGCACGGTGAAGTCGCACATCAGCAACATCTGCAAGAAGCTGCAGGTTCGTACCCGTGTGCAGATCGTCATCTGGGCGTACCGCAACAACGTGATCGCCGTATCGCGCTGACGCACGGGACGCTGCGGCGCATCCGCCGCGGCACGGGCAGAGAAGTACACGTGCCCCGGGTCGGATCCCTCGTCGAACCCGGGGCATCCGTGCCGCTCAGCCCAGCAGTTTGGCTTTGAGCGTCATGACAGTCGCCGGGCTCAGACCCAAGCCCTCGGTCAGGTATCGATCGACCGACCCGTAGGTCTGGTCCAACTGGGCGAGACCGGCATCGAGATAGCTTGCCTCGACACCCAACAGGGGCTCCATGTTGACGGCCATCTGTTCGCCCAGGCTCGCCGCGATGCCCGCGCGCGTGGCCTTCATGCCTTCGGCCGTGTACTCGTTGGTCAGCAAGTAGTCGTTCATGATCACCGCGCGGTCGACACCGGCGATACTCAGCAGCAGAAACGACGTCCAGCCGGTGCGGTCTTTGCCTGCGGTGCAGTGGAAGACCTGTGCACCTTCGGTTTCCGCGAGACCCGTGAGCAACTGCGCGAACCCGGCTCGCTCCGTCGCTCCGGTGACGAAGGCGCGGTTCATGTCCTGCATCATCGATCGTGAGTCCTCGGGGGACTTGATCTTCGCGATCATCTCGGCGATGTTCCCGGACAGGATCGGAATGTTCTCGTACGCAACCCCGTCGGGCAAGACATCGGGCTTACTGGCGATCTCGGGTTCCGTGCGCAGATCGTAAACCTTTGTCAGTCCCAGCTTTTCGAGATTGCTCATGTCATCGCCCTTGGGCGTGATCGCGTTCGCGCGGTAGAAGACTCCCTTGTTCACGGGCAGGCCGAAAGTTCCCGAGTATCCGGCGCCGGTGCCTGCGACGTCGCGGAAATTGTCGATCCCGGTCAGCCGCGGCGCATCTGGGGTCTGCTCGGAACTGCCGAAGTTGCTGGATCCGAAATCCAGCGAGCCGAACAGCGGAGCCGAGGGGCCAGGTTCGGCCTGCGCGATCGAGGCGCCGAAACCGGTGATGAGAAAGCTACTGGTCAACGCAATGGCCGCGGCAGACCGTAGTGAGCAGGTACGGGTGGATCGGGACATGTGTGAGCCCTTCGTCGAGCGGAGAGAGTGGCGAGTCGATGAGGTATCGCGAAGGCAAGGTAGCGAGTTCGCGTGTCCGATTCGAGAGGAATCTTGCTTTGCTCCCTCTCAGTGGGAGGCGTGCTGCTGTGAGCGTGGGCGGCTCGGGAGGCGCAGTTCATTCCTCGGGAGCTGTGTTTGTGTAAAGGTCCAGTGCCCTGATATTGGTTAGCCTCACCAAATCAATTCCGGAGCAGTCCGGTGCGTTCAGATGGAGTTCAACATGCGGGTTCAAGGTCTGTCGCGGTTTCGCCGCGCAGTGGTGATCGGCGCAGCAGCTGCGCTGGCGGTCGGCGTCGCCGGCTGTAGCAACTCCGAGGAGGCGTCGTCCGAATCGTCGACGACAGCCGCGAGCTCGCAGACCCGTGTCTTCGAGGCACAGAACGGATCCATCGAGATCCCGAGCGACCCGCAACGGATCGTGGCCTGCGGATACGCAGTTCTGCCGCTGATTCAGGCGGGAGCGAACCTGGCAGCAGTATGTGAGTGGACCCGTGAACTCGGCAACATGGACGACAAGACCAAGGCCGCTTACGAAGCTCTGCCGAAGGTCGCACCCGACGGCAACGTCTCCCAGCTCAACTACGAGGGAATCGTCGCTGCCGAGCCCGATCTGATCATCATGGGCGTTCCCGCTCGAGTCGAAAGCCAGCTGGACATGGCGCAGCTCGAGGCGGCCGCTCCCGTCGTCTTCCTGGGACCGACGGTTCCTGCTGATTGGCGAGTGCTGGGCGAGCAGTTCGCCGATGCCGCGAATGTCTCCGACAACTACGGCGAGTTCAAGGACGACTACGACGCCAAAACCGCCGAACTGGCCGCGAAGTACAAGGACAAGCTCGGCTCGCTGACCTTCGGCGGCGTGTGCAACGTCTGCAAGCCAGAAGCCGGCACCTTCTCACGCGAGTACGCGTCCTCGTACACGACCAATCTCTTCGACGGACTCGGACTGCAGTTCCCCGGCACCCCCGCAGACCCTGCCGACATCCACGTCGAACAGGTATCCATCGAGAAGATCGGTGAAAATCTCGGAAATGTCGACGTGATCGTCTACGGCCTCAATGCCGACGGCTCGATGTCGCCCCAGTTGCAGGAGCTGGTCAATTCCGAGCTGTGGAAGGAATTGCCCGCAGTGAAGGCCGGCAACGTCGTCCAGGTCCAGCATTCGCTGGCCGCGACCTATCAGACGGCTCTTCTGACGCTGGATTCGATCGACGAGGGCCTGTCGAAGCTGCCCGCAAACCAGTAGTTCATCGACTGTGACGGTGGCCTCTCGCCTGCTGGCGAGGGGCCACCTGCATATCCGGATGAGCAGGGCGGACAGCTCTCCGATCGGCGAGGACGCTTACCTGTCCCGGCTACCGGGGTTCTGTACGAACTGCGAACGCCCGATAGGGTGACCGGGTGCGTCCTACACTTGATTCCTACACTCATCTGGCCGGTGGCAAGGTCCGTGACCTTTACACGATCGACGACGAGCATCTGCTGCTTGTCGCGAGTGATCGGATCTCGGCCTACGACCACGTGCTCAGCACGCCGATCCCGGACAAGGGTCGCGTGCTCACCGCGATGAGCGTGTTCTTCTTCAACGTCCTCGGTGGCACCAACCACCTGGCCGGCGAGCCCGACGACGATCGCATCCCGGAAGAGGTTCTCGGCCGCGCTCTCGTGGTGCGCTCCCTCGACATGGTTCCCGTCGAATGCGTCGTTCGTGGCTTCCTCACCGGCTCCGGCTTGGTCGACTACAACAACACCGGCGCAGTGTGCGGCGTCGCGTTGCCCGAGGGCCTCGTCGAGGCCTCGCGTCTGCCCGACCCGATCTTCACCCCGGCGTCCAAGGCGGCTCTCGGGGATCACGACGAGAACATCAGCTTCGATCAGGTAGTGGAGAAGGTCGGCCAGAAGCTGGCAGTGCAGCTTCGCGAGGACACTCTCGACGTCTATGCCCGCGCCTCCAACTTCGCAGCCGATCGCGGAATCATCCTTGCCGACACCAAGCTCGAATTCGGTCTCGACTCCGCTGGAAACCTCGTGCTCGCCGACGAGGTGCTCACCCCCGACTCGTCGCGCTACTGGCCTCTCGAAGGCTACGAAGCGGGCAAGGTGCAGCCCAGTTTCGACAAGCAGTTCGTGCGCGACTGGCTCACGAGCCCTGAATCCGGCTGGGACCGTAGCTCGGACACGACACCGCCGCCGTTGCCGCAGGAGATCGTCGACGCGACCCGGGCACGCTACATCGAGGCGTACGAGCGCATTTCCGGTCTGTCCTTCGACGATTGGGTCGGTCCCAGCGCATGAGCCTGATCCCGCCGGTCGCAAAGAAGGTCCCCACCGAACGTACCCATCACGGACACACGTTCGTCGATGACTACGAGTGGCTGCGGGACAAGGACAACGCCGAGGTAGTCGCATACCTCGAAGCCGAAAACGCGTACACCGACGAGCAGACGGCCGCGCTCGAGCCCTTGCGCGAGAAGATCTTCCAGGAGATCAAGTCGCGGACGCAGGAAACCGACATGTCGGTGCCCACTCGCATGGGTAAGTGGTGGTACTACTCGCGCAGCGTGGAAGGCAAGTCGTACACCGTCCAGTGCCGGTGCCCCATCGCCGGTGAAGACGACTGGACTCCGCCCGACCTGACGCCCGGCGTCGAGCTGGCCGACGAGCAGATCCTCATGGACGGCAACGTCGAAGCCGAAGGGCACGAGTTCTTTTCGCTCGGCGCGTTCTCCATCAGCGAGGACGGCACGTTGCTCGCGTACTCGGTGGACATCGTCGGCGACGAGCGGTACACCTTGCGGTTCAAGAACCTCGAGACCGGTGAGATGCTCGCCGACGAGATTCCCGATACCGCGCCTGGCGCCACCTGGGCGATCGACCACAGTCACGTCTTCTACATGACGGTCGACGACTCCTGGCGTCCGGACACGGTGTGGCGTCACAAGCTGGGAACGCCGCAGAGTCAAGATGTTTCGGTGTTCCACGAGCCCGACGAACGGTACTGGGTTTCGGTGGGGTCCACCCGCAGCGAGAAGTACCTGATGATCTGGGTCGGTTCCAAGGTGACCAGCGAAGGCTGGATGCTGGAATCGGCGAACCCGGAAGGCGACTTCCGCGTCATCATCCCGCGTCGCGAGGGCGTCGAGTACGGGGCCGAGCACGCCGTGATCGGGGGAGAGGACCGCTTCCTGATCCTCCACAACGACGTCGTCGACGGCATCAAGGCAGAGAACTTCGTGTTGGTGGAAGCTCCCGTGTCGGATCCGACGAACATGACGACGCTGATCGAGCACAGCGCAGACGTTCGTCTGGAAGAAGCCGAAGCCTTTGCCGGACACCTCGTCCTGAGCTACCGCCGCGAGGCGCTCACTCGGGTTGCCGTGTGGCCGTTGACGGATGACGGCTACGGCGAACGTCACGAAATCGACTTCGACGAAGAACTCTTCAGCATCGGCATGGGGTCCAACCCGGAATGGGCGCAGCCCACCATCCGGCTCGGATTCACCTCATTCATCACTCCCGGGCAGGTGTACGACTACTACGTCGCCAGTGGTGAACTGGCACTGCGTAAGTCGCAGCCCGTTCTCGGAGACTTCGATGCGAGTAACTACGAGCAGCGTCGCGACTGGGCAGTAGCCGACGACGGAACCCGCATTCCGCTCTCGATCGTGAGGCGCGTAGGTGCGCCGGAAGGTCCCGCGCCGCTGCTGTTGTACGGCTACGGTTCCTACGAGGCGAGCATCGACCCGTCGTTCTCGGTTGCCCGCTTGTCGTTGCTCGATCGCGGTGTCGTCTTCGTCGTCGCACACGTGCGCGGCGGCGGCGAGATGGGTCGTCACTGGTACGAAAACGGCAAGACGCTCACCAAGAAGAACACCTTCACCGATTTTGTCTCTTGCGCAAAGCATTTGATCGACACCGGTGTAACGTCGGCCGACCGGATGGTTGCCGACGGCGGTAGTGCGGGTGGACTGCTGATGGGCGCTGTCGCCAACCTCGCTCCGGAACTGTTTGCCGGCATTCTCGCCAACGTTCCGTTTGTCGACCCGTTGACGTCGATTCTCGATCCGTCACTGCCGTTGACGGTAATCGAGTGGGACGAATGGGGAGATCCGCTGCACAACAAGGACGTCTACGACTACATGCGCTCGTACAGCCCGTACGAGAACGTGGAAGCCAAGGACTATCCCGCCATTCTTGCGATCACGAGCATCAACGACACCCGTGTTCTGTACGTGGAGCCGGCCAAGTGGGTCGCAAAACTGCGCGCCACCAAGACCGGTGATGCTCCGCTACTTCTCAAGACCGAGATGAGCGCCGGACACGGCGGTGTCAGCGGTCGGTACGAGAAGTGGAAAGAGGTCGCGTTCGAGTTCGCCTGGGTTCTCGACACGGTTGGCGCAAACTAGCTTCGGTGTCAATCAGGTTCGGTGACTGTCAGGTTCTGTGTCAATCAGGTTCTGCGGTAACGAACCTGAGGGCGCCCAGCGCGCCCGTACTCGGTCTCCCGGGTGAGCATGCCGTCGTCTGCCAGCTTTTCCAGGTAGCGCCAGGCTGTCACCCGGGACACGCCGACCGATGCTGCCACCTCTGCAGCGGTCACGGGTCCCTCAGAATCCCGGACAGACGCTGCGACGAGTCCGAGTGTTTGAGACGCAAAGCCTTTCGGTGCCGCTGCTCGATCGTCGGACGTTCGTAGCGCGGACATCGCGCGGTCGATGTCGTGTTGACTGACCGCAGACTCTCCAGCGGGAAGCGCTGCACGATATTCGAGGTAGCGCTCGAGCTTGTCGCGGAATGCTGCGAAAGTGAACGGCTTGAGAAGATAGAGGACGATCCCGCGAGCCACGGCGCTTCGGACCACCTCCAGATCGCGCGCCGAGGTAACTGCGATGATGTCCGGACTGGGCCGCAAACCGCCCAGGGCGGAAGCCACGTCGAGACCGCTGGCGTCGGGCAACCCGATGTCGAGCAGGACCAGGTCGATGGGCTGGTCGGTGGCGTTGGCCGCCGTAACTGCACGCACGGCGGCGTTCCCGGAATGAACCACGCCGTGGACCACGAATTCCGGCACTCGCTCGACGTAGGAACGGTGCGCCTGCGCGATCAACGGTTCGTCGTCGACTATCAGTACACGGATCATCGCGGCGCTTCCGCCTCGCGCAGCGGGATGCGGACCACCAGCATGGAGCCCATCGCCGGTTCGCTGGTGAGCGTGCCGCTGTGCCGTTTCACCACTTGAGAGACGAGTGCGAGCCCGAGTCCACGAGAGCCGGATTTTGTGGAGTAGCCACGGCCCTTGGCCTTTTCGAGTGCTTCGGGTGTCATTCCCGGGCCGCTGTCGGCGACGGCAACAACCATCATCGAATCCTCTTCCATTACCGTCACTTCCACCCACGGAGACTCGCTCGCGCGCGATGCGTCAATAGCATTGTCCACGAGATTGCCGACCAGCGTGACCAACTCGCGTGCATTGAGCGAAGGAACCGGACCGAGCGCGGTGTCTTCGGTGATGGTCAGGTCGACCCCGCGTTCGGTCGCTTCACTCATTTTCCCGAGCAGCAGTGCGGCGAGCGCCGGCTCGTGGACCGCATTCATCAGACGATCTATCAACTGTTGGGACACTCGCAATTCATTGGTGGCGAAGGCCACTGCGTCGTCGTTCCGGCCCAACTCGACCATCGTGATGATCGTGTGCAGACGATTTGCACTCTCGTGGGCTTGCGATCGAAGCGACTCGGCAAAACTGCGTACCGAATCCAATTCCCCGAGTACGTTCTGCAATTCGGTGTGATCGCGAATTGTCAGCACGGTGCCAATTCTGTTGCCCTCCCACTCAACCGGGTGTTGGTTGACCACCAGCACACGCTTGTCGGTGAGGTGCACTTGATCCTTCGCGGGAGAGGCGTCGTCGACTCGCATGGTCTCGGGGATGGACGAAAGTGGCACGGGCCCGTCCGGTAGATCGAGGAGGCGACGCGCTTCGTCGTTGACGATATCCACTCGCGCATCTCTGCTTCGGCCTCGCCCGATCACCACCAGACCCTCACCGATGCTGTGCAGGACGGCGTCGTGGTGTTCGTACATGGTGCGCAGTTCATCCGGCGCCATCCCCAAGGTCTGTCGCCTGATACGCCGACTCACCAGAAGTGAACTCAGGAGGGCGGCAAGAAGACCCCCGCCGGCAACGAACAGGATGACCGGAACACTTTGGGCGAACTGCTTGCTGATCTGCTCGCGGGTGACACCGGCAGAAACCAGACCGACCAGGGTTCCGCCGGAATCGTAGACAGGAGTGACTGCGCGGATCGACGGCCCCAGCGACCCGGCGTACGTCTCCGTGAAGGTCGCGCCGGCAAGTGCGCGGTCGATGTTCCCGGTGAAGAGTTGACCGATCAGCTCCGGGCTCGTGTGGGTGAACCGAGTGCGATCAGGCGCCATCACCACGATGAAATCGACGCCGGTGGCCTGTCGGATCTTCTCGGTCTGTGGTTGCAGAATCGCGGTCGGGTCCGGACTCGTCAGGGCTGCCGCCGTCGAATCCGACAGGGCGAGAGTCTGCGCTATCGAGCTCACCTGCCTGCGGATCGCGTCGTCGCTGTCTCGGCGTTCGTCGACAACTGCGAGCGCGGCTCCCACACCGATGACCAGCGCCAACAACGCCAATTGCAGGAGCAGGATCTGCCTGGCGACGCTCATACGTCGGCCGGTCTTTCGTTCGACCATCGAGCGCCTCCTGAACGTAATGAACACAAACTTCCGGGCCCACCTGTTTGCAACAAGAATTCTCCACGACTCGAAGTGATCCCGATCACTTCACAGATATCCGATCCAAAGGACACCCCATGAGCAGCACGGCAACAGGGACAGTAGACGGTTCCCCACAGCCCGAGGGCACCAAGGCAAAGCGCGACAAGACGCATTGGCTCTACATGAGCGTCATCGTCGCGGTCATCGGCGGCATCCTCGTCGGTTGGCTCGCACCCGAGTTCGGTAAGTCCGTCGGTGTACTCGGCACGTTGTTCGTCAGCCTGATCAAGATGATGATCAGCCCGGTCATCTTCTGCACCATCGTGCTCGGCATCGGCTCGGTTCGAGCGGCGGCCAAGGTCGGCAAGGTCGGCGGCCTCGCACTCGCCTACTTCATCGGGATGTCCACCATCGCACTCGCGATCGGCCTGGGCGTCGGCAACCTGCTCAACCCGGGCAGTGGCCTGAACATCACGCCCAATGCGGCCTCCGTGGCCAAGCTTGCAGATCAGGCCCACAGCGCGGGCGGTACCTGGGACTTCATCGCGTCCATCATTCCGACGTCGATGCTGTCCTCCCTCACAGCCGGCAGCGTGCTGCAGACTCTGTTCGTCGCCCTTCTGGTCGGCTTCGCGATCCAGTCGCTCGGCAAGTCGGGTGAACCGATCCTCAAGGCCGTCGGATACATCCAGAAGCTCGTGTTCAAGATCCTGACGATGATTCTCTGGCTCGCCCCGATCGGTGCTTTCGGCGCCATCGCCAGCGTCGTCGGCCAGACCGGTTTGAACGCCGTCGTCCAGCTCGGAACCCTGATGATCGGCTTCTACCTGACCTGCCTGATCTTCGTTTTCGGTGTTCTCGGAACGCTGCTGCGCGCGGTCACCGGATTCAACATCTTCAAGCTGGTCAAGTACTTGGCCCGTGAGTACCTGCTCATCTTCGCCACGTCGTCCTCCGAATCGGCACTGCCGCGTCTGATCGCCAAGATGGAGCACGTAGGCGTCGAGCGCACCACGGTGGGCATCGTCGTTCCCACCGGCTACTCGTTCAACCTCGACGGCACCGCGATCTACCTGACGATGGCCTCGATCTTCATCGCCGACGCCATGGGACAGCCGCTCGCCTTCGGTGAACAGCTCTCGCTGCTGGTGTTCATGATCATCGCCTCCAAGGGCGCTGCGGGAGTCAGCGGCGCCGGTCTGGCCACGCTGGCAGGCGGACTGCAGAGCCATCGCCCCGAACTTCTCGACGGCGTCGGACTCATCGTCGGAATCGACCGCTTCATGTCGGAAGCGCGAGCGATCACCAACTTCTCGGGCAATGCGGTCGCGACTCTCCTGGTCGGCGCGTGGACCAAGACGATCGACAAGGAACGCGTCATCGAGGTGCTCGACGGGAAGATTCCGTTCAACGAAGCCACGATGCTCGACGACGAGGACGAAGAAGAGCAGCACAAACTCGAAACGGCTCCGACCGGCACCAAGCAGTCATTTGTGAGCCATCACTAGATACTTCCGCGCTGCTGAACGTTTGACCGCACAGCAGGCGCGGAACCCGATCTACGATCAGTGATCCTGGTCGTAACGATGAAAGAGACCGCCGCACCAACCGTGCGACGGTCTCTTTCTGTTCGTGGGTGCTATGTGTACCAGGTGGGTTCGGGAATCTCGCCGGTCAGAAAACGACTACCGACTTCACGGCGCTTGTACGCGAGCGGATCGTGAAGGGTATGCGTCCGGATGTTGCGCCAGTAGATATCCAGGCCGACATCGTTGGACGTGGCTCTGGCACCGGTCAGTTCGAAGATCTTGTTGCTGATCTCCAAGGAGACGTCGGCGGCGCGAAGTTTTGCGGCCGCGATGCGTACGGCGAGGTCGCCGCGAGCCTGCTCGGTGAGGTTTTCGCGAGCGTCGTGGAGCACTGCGTCGGCCTCACGGCTGACCTGATCCACGAAGGCCTCCGCCGCCCACAGCTTCGATTGCAAGTCGCCGTAGCCCTCACGGAGGTACCACTCGTCGGTTGCGATTTCGCGGTTGTCACCGCCGTACGGCCATGGACGCGTACGGGTTCGGGTGTACTCGGCCGCAGTGTCCAGTGCGCCACGGGCGATCCCGAGGTAGAAGTTCGCGAACACGATCTCGATCGCGGGGAAGTTCAGGGTGTTGTAGACCAGAGGTTGGAATTCCTTGTCGACAAAGCCTGCCGCACTTGCCCAGTCGACCTCGACGTCGTTGATCTCGACACTGCCGGAATCGGTGAGGCGCTGTCCGAGATTGTCCCAATCACCGCGGAAGACTATGCCGTCCTGAGCAGTCGGCACGATTGCGAACACATGCGTCGCAGTTCCGTCGATGATTCCTTCGAGCACCGTGAGGTCGGTGACTCGGCCGCCGGTGGAAAACGACTTGACACCGTTGAACACCAGGGTGTCTCCGCGGTCCGCGACGGTGAGGTCGGTGTCTCGAGGGTTGACCGCGCCGCCGAAGAAGAATCGGTTGCTCGTGTACAGCTCCTCGACAGCGGAGATCTGCGGATCGGTTCCGACCAATCTGGCTGCCCATGCCCACAGGTAGTGGTATCCGAGCAGTTGTCCGATGGAGCCGTCGGCGCGGGCGATCTCCCGAACCACCTTGTAGGCGCTCTCCCATCGCTGCCCGCCGCCGCCGAACTCGACCGGGCCCAGGAGTGTCACAAGACCACTGTCCTTGAGTAGCTGAACTTCTCGGAACGGCGGTTCGCCGGCTCGGTCGCGGGCGAGTGCGTCGGCGGCAAGGATGTTGCTCACCTCGCGAGCCCGGTCGATCCAGCCCTCGGATGTGTCGGGAACGCCGACGAAGACTTCGGTTTCACTGGTCACGGTCATGCCTGTTCATCCTTTTCGGTCGGTGCGGTCCCGATGGCCCACACGTAAATCGGTTCGGTTCCGTTGATTTCGTAGTCGCCGACAACTTTGGATTTGAAGACGACCGGATTATGACTGGCCACGGTGCGGGCGTTGCGCCAGAACCGATCGAGATCGAGGTCGCGGCTCACTCCGGAAGCACCGAGTGCGTCGAAGATCTTGGCCGTGGCCGGAACGACGAGTCCGATCGAGGCGACCTGCCCTCGCCCCGAATCGATTTCGGCTGCGATGTTGGCGGCCTTCTCTTCCTCCGGCGAGCCGGAGAATGCAGCTTCGTATGCCCATTGGGACGACTGTGCTGCGTGCAGTGCCACGGCCTCGGCTGCAAAGGCAGCAGAGGACACCTCGCCGACAACTTGCTGGATCTGCGAATCCTGCGCGTATCTCGGAGCGTTGCCGTGACTGAAGGTTCGAGTGCGAGCGGCGACTCGACGAGAGATCTCGGTTGTCGCAGCCTTGGCGATGCCGGCGAGAGTGGCGAGATGGAACAGTTGGTAGAACGCGGTCTGGTATTTGAATCGCGTCGAGAAGTCGAAGATGTTCTCCGGCTGTACAATTGCGTCCTCGTAGGCGGACGAACCGGAGCCAGTCGTCTGCTGACCGAATCCGTTCCAATCGTCACTGTGTGTGACACCGGGTTGTCTCGCCTCGACCGCCGCGATCACGAATGCGCCGGTGTCGGTGCGCTGCGAGTACAGGTCGATCCAGTCGGCGAAGATGGAACCCGTGCTGTAGAACTTTGCCCCGTTCGCCAGGAAATGGTCGGCATCGGGTGCGGGCGAGACCTTGGTGTTGGCTTCGCCCAATGCAACGTCGCCGATTTCGGTCCATGCGTTGCCGACCAACTGTCCCTCCGCGAAGCGTCGGAGCCAGATGTCACGCTCCGGGCCGGGGTCGGCGACCAGTCGGTCTTCGACAAACGCGAAATGTCCGCGCAGGGCCTGGGTGATATTGGAATCGGCGCTCGACAGCTCGACTAGTAAGCGGATCAATTGCGGGATGCTCGCACCCGATCCACCGTGTGTTGTCGGCACCCGAACGGCGCCGAAGCCTGCATTCTTGAGTGCGTCGATCTGTTGGAAGGGAAGCACGTGATCGCGTTCGCGTTCGACGACGCCTTGTGCGATGTCCGCGAAGATCGGACGGAATTTCTCTGCCAGTGTTTCGTAGTCGACCTCACTTTTGATCGGATCAGCAGACCGGGGTACGGCATTCGGCGTCAGTGCGGTGGTCATGGGAAGAATGCAAGCTGTAAACACCAGGGGCGTCGATCCTTCATCGCGACCTGATTCGAAGTGTTGTCAGTCCGCGCAAATCTCGGTTCGATGGCCTGCCGGGCACTCTTGTCGAAATCGAGTGGTCAGTGAGGTTGCTCGTGAACGTGCTCGACGGTCCATCCGCTCCATTCGACGGTCCCTCCGGCACCACAATCATGTCGGAACGGCAGCCCTGGAGGACCGGAGCGAACGACGACGCGAAAGTCTCTCCCCTCCAACCGAAGATCGACAGTTGTGTGTTCTCCGTCGACACTCTCGCTGATGCTCTCGAGTGCGTCCGTGGCGACGATGTCGGTGGCGCGTCGGACAGCATGTTCGGCTGCCTGAGCGGCCTGTGACAGTGCCGCCCGGCCGCGCAGGTGCAGCAGCTCCAATTCTCCGGCTAGGTATTTCTCGGCAGCACCGATTGCGGAGTTGCCGTCCAGTCGGCTGAAATAGACTGCGGCAGGCCACGCAATCATGTTGGCCGCGAAACGATCTCCGCCGATGTGGCTGCACTCCCACACATCTGCGATCTGTGCCGCGTTCAGCGCAGACACGACCGGGCGGCCGAGTTCCGCGCAGCACGCATCTTTCTTTCCATGTGTGCAGACTGCGAAGAGCGGTTCCGTGCGGGAGCGGCCGAAGTCGGGTTCCGCTCCGGTGGACATCGATTCGAACGGCAGTACCGACAGGTCCTCGTATCGGTCGACCGCCCCTTCCCGCATCCATTGGCGTGTGCCGTCCGTCCAGGCGAGTACGCACGTCGGGGTGAGGACTCGGCGGTTGCGGGTCCGCCGGATCACCACGACACGGATACGGCCCTGCGCTGCGTAGATTTTTTCGGTGAGCGCGACGGGGAGAATGTCGTCAGGGGCGGACGCCGGCCAGGGGCCGGGGTGCTCGATCAATACCCACAGATGTGTCATTCCGGCGCGACCGACCATCGGTTCGCCGGCGGTCGACGACTGCCGTGTACAGGCGTGAGGGCGTCGACTGGTTTGCGGATTGGCGACAAATTCCGAAAGGCACTGCATAGATCCTTTCCCCAGGACACCGTCGCTGTGGCAGGGGAGGGAAGACATGATGAGGCTCCAGTCTCGTAGGTTAGGCTCACCAGACTATTGGATGGTGAATCCTTTGCTCAGCCGTGGTGAATGCGCGTGGCTGTGACGGTCGGAAGCAGTCGGTAACAGGAGTGTTGGGAATGAAACGCAGTAACTCGCGGGCGAAGTACGTGCTGGGTGGTTTCGTCCTCGCCGCCATCGTGGCAACGACAACGGCGTGTGGCAGTGACGACAAGACGGATACCGGCAGTCAGTCTGCCGACACCGTGCACGCGGTCACCCACGCCCGCGGAACCACCGACGTACCGACGGATCCACAGCGAGTTGTCGTGCTCGAGCCGGTTCAGCTCGACACGTCGGTAGCGCTGGGCGTGATTCCCGTGGGCACCGCGGTACTCAGCGAGACGACCGGCGTTCCGGCGTACCTCGGTGAGAAGGCGGCGGAGATCGAGATGGTCGGAACCGTCGCGGCACCGAACCTCGAGAAGATCGTCGCACTGAGCCCGGACCTGATCATCGGAACGGAATCGCGGCACGGTGATATGTACGAGCAGCTCGCTGCCATCGCGCCGACCGTCTACATGGCAACTCAGACCGATCCGTGGCAGGACAACGTCCAGTTCGTCGCAGAGGCGTTGAACAAGACCGATCAGGCAGGTGAACTGCTCGGTGACTACACGGCACGCTGCGAGGAAGTGGCGAGCAAGCACAGCACCGAGGGCAAGACCGCTCAGCTGATCCGCCCACGCGACGACGTTCTGACGCTGTACGGACCCACGTCGTTTGCCGGAAGCACTCTCGAATGTGCTGGACTCACGATTCCCGCACGCGACTGGGAGAACTCGATCTCCGTCGACCTCTCCCCGGAATTCGTCTCCGGAGCCAACGCCGACCTCATCCTGGTCACCTCCGCGAAACCGGCCGATGCCGGCACGATGCCGAAGGCCGTGGCAGACAACGCCGGATTCTTCCCGAACCCGCATCTGGTGGACATGTCCTACTGGATCACCGGCGTCGGACCGCTCGGCGGCCTCACCGTTCTGGACGACCTCGATCGCATTCTCGGAGCGTCGAATTAGCAGTGCGCGAAGGAGCGGTGCGGGAGAGAGTCGCTAAGTTGGAGCCTATGACAACTCCAGTACAGAACATCGCGATCAACACCCTCGGTGGCGTGCCCACTTCTTTGGGTGAATACGACGGCCGCGCCGTCCTCGTGGTCAACGTCGCGTCCAAGTGTGGACTGACCCCGCAGTACTCGGCGCTCGAGAAGCTGGCCAGCGAGTACGCCGATCGCGGTCTGACCGTGATCGGTATCCCGTGCAACCAGTTCATGGGGCAGGAACCGGGTACCGCCGAAGAGATCGAGACGTTCTGCTCCACTACCTACGGCGTCACGTTCCCGCTTCTCGAGAAGATCGAGGTGAACGGCGAAAACCAGCATCCGCTGTACGCCGAGCTCACCAAGGCGGCCGACGCCGAAGGCGCTGCGGGAGACATTCAGTGGAACTTCGAGAAGTTCCTGATCGGACCGGACGGCACCGTCGTCAACCGCTTCCGTCCGCGGACCGAGCCTGACGCACCCGAGGTTGTCGCCGCGATCGAAGCTGCGCTTCCCAAGAACTAGAGGTTTCCAAGAACCAGTAGGTGCGCTGAAAACTGCCGCCGGATGATCATCCGGCGGCAGTGTGCTGTTCACCCACAGCTGCCACTATCGGAGTATGTCCGCAGAACTGATCGTGTCGGTATCCGGAATCAGAGACGAGACATGTTATCTCGCTGCCGGATTCGCAGACGAGATGGACACTCGAGGTGTCCGCTTGTCGCTCCTGGTGGCGCCGCGACTGAAGGACAAATACCGACTGGCCGACGACGCGGTGACGACGGCTTGGCTGCGTGAGCGTCGCGAGCACGGCGATGCCATCGTTCTGCACGGCTACGACCAGGCCGCGACCAAGCGTCGCCGAGCCGAGTTCGCCACTCTGTCGAAGCACGAAGCGAAACTGCGACTACTCGCTGCGGACCGCGTTCTCGAGCATGCAGGCCTTCGGACCCGGGTGTTCGCACCGCCGCGCTGGGTGGCATCGCCCGGTGCCATGTCGGTGTTGCCGGAGACGGGCTTTCGCACGATGGCAGGCCTCGGGGCAGTACATGATCTGACCCGCGGAACCTTGCAACGGGGAAGGGTTTTCGGGATCGGCGAAGGCTTCAAGGCCGAGCCGTGGTGGTGTCGCGCATTGGTTCTCGGAGCCGGGCGTGCCGCCAAACGTGGGGGACTGGTCAGATTGTCGATCACGGCCAAGCAGTTGGGAAACGAGGGCCCACGTCAGGCCGTCCTCGACGCCGTCGACCTTGCCCTCTTCCACGAAGCCGACTCGCAGGTGTATCGGTGGAACTCCCCGTCTCAGGAGCTCGGCGCTGCCTGAATTCGGCAGTTGGCAACTATTTGATAGCTACGAGACTATGTCATCTGTCCGGGTTGTCCGAGCGGGCAGACTCTTCGCGTTTCTCCACTTCCTTGCTGGTAGTAGTGCAGAGTGGGTCAAAATCGCATAAAACGGACGTTCAATTAGAGCGCTGGGTCAGCCAACTCTCCCACTGCTAGAGTGCGTGCAGTTAATCTGCCGCTAGTAGATGGGATCGGAATCTCGCCATGCGCACGAGAGTGTTCTCCAAGTCGGCCGAGGGTCTTTTCGCCGTGGCTGTGGGCGCAGTAGTCTGTGCTGCGTTCGTTCCGGCGCTCGCGTCTGCCGCTCCGACCGGCGCGGTTCACACGCTGCCGACGGGCAGTGTCGACGGCGGGTCGAGCGGATCGAGCGATGGCGTCCGCACCGCAACCGTCGACGATGAAGGTGAGCAACTCACACTGCGCCTTCACAAGATGAACCTGCGGGGATCCGAGTTCTCGATGGCTGTGCAAGACAGCGACGGAGAGCTGACCGACGCGGTGATCCCGGCGCCCCGTTCGTACATCGGCAGCGTGGAAGGGCGTCCGGACGCAATAGTCTCGGCCATCGTCGACTCCGCCGGAACACTGCGAGGGCAGGTGATTTTCGATCGTGGTGCTTCGCTCGAGTTCGTCGGATCCGACGTGGTCGGTCGCAGCACGGCGCCGATCGACGCAAAACCCAAGTGGCCCACCGCCGCCATTGCGCCGGCCTCGGCCGCAAGGGTCGGCAAGACGGTCAAGCAGTTCGTGGTGGGACTGGACCTCAGTGGCGAGTGGTACTCCGCGCACGGCGCAGGCAGTCCCGCCGTCGCTCTGGATCGGGCCGAGGAATCAATGGCCCGCACCGCTGCCATCTGGATCAGAGACGTCGGGATTCGGCCGGCCCTCGGTCGAGTTGTCCTACGGGCAGATTCCGCCGGTGATCCGTACTCGAGCAGTTGTGAAAATCTCGAGCAGTTGGAAGATCTGTGGTCCGATCAGGTCGGGTCGAGCGTCGATCAGGCGACCGTCGTGTGCGCATCCGGTGGCGGAAATGCCTACTACTCGAAGTTCGAACTCGACCACAGCTACGCGCATGTCGGTGCCGAGTCCGACGGCAACTTCAGCCGCGTTCTCCGCCACGAGTTGGGCCACAACTTCTATGCCGACGACTACCACGGCGGCGGAGCCGAGGGATCGACCATCATGAACGGTAACGACCTCTCGCGCTTCGACGGCACCGAATTCGCTGCCATCGTCGATGCGGCGGAGGTTGCCTCGGCTCGACTCGACGACGTCGGTCGGTACACGGCAAGCCCGATCCCGCCGTACGCCGCACTCGACACCGCGCGGGTCCGCTCAGGCGGCACAGTCACCGTCGACGCCGTCGCGAATGATCATGACAGCAACGGAGATTCGATCAAAGTGACCGGCGTCGGGGCGACGTCACTTCTCGGTGGCACCGTGAAGCTCGAAAACGGCGAAGTGGTGTTCGAAGCCGGAACGAAGGCAGGCACCGACAGGATTCTCTACACACTCACCGACGCAGCCGGTGGCACGAGCACCGGCTGGATCATCGTCGATGTGAGTGCGTGAGAACCGAATCAGGCGACTTCGACGCTCGACTCCTCGCCGAGAACTCGGAACTCGGTGCCGTCGGCAGCCATTTCCGAGTAGCGACCGTAGAAGATGCCTGCGGCCTCGTCGCGGATGATCGCTTGATGAATGGGAACCGCAACGCGCGGCGCCACCGCGCGGAGGTAGTCGATGGCCTCCGAGATCTTGAGCCACGGTGCGGCGGCGGGGAGGGCGAGAACGTCGATCTTTTGTTCGGGGACGTAGAGGGAATCGCCGGGATGCATGAACCGTGCCGGGTTGGTGGCGTCACCGAGGAGGAACGCGGTGTTGTCGATCATCGGTAGGTCCGGATGGATGATTGCGTGCTCTCCGCCCGTTCCGGTCACCTCGACGTCGCCGATGCTGAACCGGTCGCCCGGCCGGACGCCGGTCCAGCGCCCACCGAGCTTTTCAGCCGTCTGCGGATCGCTGTAGAGCACGGCGTCGGGATTCGCTTCGGCCAGTTCGGGCAGCCGCGCAGGGTCGGCGTGATCGGGGTGTTGATGTGTCACGAGGATGGCGTCGAGGCCGGTGATGCCTTCGAATCCGTGCGAGAAGTTGCCGGGATCGAAGAGGATCTTCGAGCCGTTCAACTCCACGAGCACACAGGAATGGCCAAAATGTGTCAGTCGCATGATTTCGAGTATGCGCCGCCCCGAAGGGACTCGCAGGCGGGTTTCACAGGTGGTGGCCGTCACGCCCCGATCACTCGATGCGAACCATCTCGGGTCCGCCCGGTAAACTGGCCATCACCCGAGCGTTTCACTCCGGGTTCGCGCACTAGTACCGAGGAGCAGCACGTGGCCCGTGTCGTCGTCGAAGTCATGCCCAAGGCCGAGATTCTCGACCCCCAGGGACAGGCAATTGTCGGGGCACTGTCTCGCCTGGGCTTTGCAGGAGTATCCGATGTCCGTCAGGGCAAGCGGTTCGAGTTGGAGATCGACGGCAGTGTCGAAGACGCCGAACTCGAGAAGATCGCCGAAGGCCTGCTGGCCAACACGGTGATCGAGGATTGGACCGTCAGGCGAGTCGAGGCATGAGCGCACGTATCGGAGTAATCACTTTCCCCGGCACGCTCGACGACATCGACGCGGCGCGGGCAGTGAACCTGGCCGGCGGTGAAGCTGTCGAACTCTGGCACGGCGATGCAGACCTCAAGGGTGTCGACGCGGTCATCGTTCCCGGCGGATTCTCGTACGGCGATTACCTTCGTTGCGGCGCGATCGCACGTTTTGCTCCCGCGATGGGCAAGGTTGTGGAAGCAGCCAAGGGCGGCATGCCGGTCCTGGGCATCTGCAACGGTTTCCAGATCCTCTGCGAAGCAGGTTTGCTGCCCGGTGCCCTGACCCGTAACCAGGGTCTGCACTTCATCTGCCGCGACGAGTGGTTGACGGTCGAAGCCAACAACACGGCGTGGTCCTCGCGATACGAGGCCGGCGCGCAGATCCTCATCCCCCTCAAGTCGGGTGAAGGTCGCTTCCAGGCGTCCGAGAAGGTTCTCGACGAACTCGAGGGCGAAGGCCGCGTCGTCTTCCGTTACTCGGAGGAGAACCCCAACGGCTCGCAGCGTCGTATCGCCGGCATCTCCTCGGCCAACGGCCGGGTCGTCGGTTTGATGCCGCACCCCGAGCACGCCACCGAGGCTCTCACCGGTCCCAGTGACGACGGATTGGGCTTGTTCTACTCGGCCCTCGACGCGATCGTCACTGCCTGATCGCCTGCTGATTTTCACCACTGAACGCCGACCGGAAATCCGGTCGGCGTTCAGTCGTATGTGGGCCCGGTACCCAGAGCTACTGGTTGTAGGAACTGAGGAAGTTGCCGAGTCGCTCGAGTGCCGTCGAGAGATCGTCGGTGTTGGGGAGAGTCACCAACCGGAAGTGATCGGGTTCGATCCAATTGAACGCGCGACCGTGGCTGACAAGAATCTTCTCCGATTCCAGTAGATCGAGAACGAACCTCTCGTCGTCGACGATGCCGAACTTGTCGACGTCGAGCTTGGGGAACAGGTACAGCGCCCCGTCGGCCTGTTGGCAACTGATCCCGTCGATGCTGTTGAGCGTGGTGTGTGCGAGATCGCGCTGGGCCGTCAGCCGACCTTGTGGAAGCAACAGGTCCTCGATGGACTGGCGTCCGCCGAGTGCAGTCTGGATAGCGTGCTGCGCCGGCACGTTGGCACACATTCGCATGTTGGCCAGCAATTTGATGCCTTCGATGAAGCTCGACGCCCGCTCGAGTGGTCCGGTGATGGCCAGCCATCCGGCTCGGAATCCGCACACGCGGTAGGCCTTGGACAGTCCCGAATACGTCAGACACAGAACGTCTCGCCCGGTCATCGTCGCAAGGTTTGTCATGGATCGGCCGTCGTAGACGATCTTTTCGTAGATCTCGTCGGCGAAGAGCATCAGATCGTGTTTGCGCGCTAGATCCACGAAGCGTTGCAGCACCTCCGTCGAGTAGACGGCGCCCGTCGGATTGTTGGGATTGATGACGACAATCCCTCGGGTGCGCGGCGTGATCCGAGCTTCCAGATCGTCGAAGTCCGGTGCCCAGCCTTGGCTTTCATCGGTGAGGTAGTGGACGGGCGTGCCGCCGGCAAGTGAAACCGAAGCCGTCCACAAGGGATAGTCGGGAGCGGGAATCAGGATCTCGTCCTCTGGATTGCAGAGGGCCTGCATCGTCAGGGTGATCAGTTCGGACACACCGTTTCCGAGATAGATCTCGTCGACGGTGACGTCGGTGATACCCCGCGTCTGGTAGTACTGGACCACCGCAGTGCGCGCCGAATACAGTCCGCGAGAATCGCAATATCCCTGCGCGGTAGGGAGATTGCGGATCATGGCCATCATGATTTCGTCCGGAGCTTCGAACCCGAAGGGGGCCGGATTGCCGACGTTGAGTCGCAGGATCGTGTGTCCCTGATCCTCGAGTTCTTCGGTCTTGTCGAGAATTCGCCCTCTGATGTCGTACCTGACATTCTCGAGCTTGCGGGCCTGATCGATGGGTGTGTTCACGCGGTTACGTACCTCTCCGGTTCGGGTGGGCGAGTTGTGTTTCAAATGAGAAGGGCGCCTCAGGGTTCGGTCTGGAAACGGACATTGATTCGCGATAGCGCTAGCGGCGAAAGAAGAGTAGCGCTACTATGATTCGACATGTCCAATGATAGCAGTTCGAGGATTGTCGCAGCCTTGCGCGAGTGGATCGCGACGGCTCCTCCAGGCGCGAAGCTTCCGTCCACTCGGTCGCTCGTCAGCCTGCACGGGGCGAGTCCGGTCACCGTGCAGAAGGCGCTGCGAACACTGGTATCTCAGGGGGTTGTGGAGGCTCGTCCCGGTGTGGGGACCTTCGTGCGCGCGGCGCGCGTCGTGCGACCCAACGACTACGGGTGGCAGACAGCGGCGCTCGGATCGCCGAACTATCGTCTGCAGTTGCCCATGGCGCTGCAGTCCTCCTCCAACGACGTGATCGCGCTGCATTCCGGCTATCCGGCCCGAGAGCTGTTGCCGGAAGGTCTGGTTCGTGCAGCCTTCACCAGGGCGACGCGAACCGACGCCGTGTTCAATCGGCCCCTCGCTGCCGGGCTTCCGGAACTGCAGTCCTGGTTTGCCTCCGAATTGGGTTCCGCCACTCCTGCCGGGATCACGCCGCCGGGGCCGAACGACGTGGTTGTACTTCCGGGCAGTCAGGGCGGGCTTGCGACGTCCTTCCGCGCATTGGTGGGGGAGGGGCGTCCGTTGCTCATGGAATCGCCGACCTACTGGGGTGCGATCCTGGCCGCCGCGCAGGCAGGAGTCACGGTCATTCCGATCTCCAGCGGCGCCAACGGGCCTGATCCTGAAGAGCTTTCGCGTGCATTCGAACAGACCGGTGCCCGTGCGTTCTACGCACAACCGAGCTTCGCGAGTCCGACGGGAGCGCTGTGGTCGCCGTCGTTGGCTGACAAGGTTCTCGACACCGTCCGTCGGCACGGCGCATTCCTCATCGAGGACAGTTCGGCGCTCGACTTCGGAATCACCGCAGATCCCAGCCCCATCGCTGCACGAGACGACAGCGGTCACGTCGTCTACCTTCGTGCGCTGACCAAGAGCGTGTCCCCATCGGTGCGAGTTGCCGGATTGATCGCTCGGGGTCCGGCGTACGAGCGGATTCTGGCTGATACACAGGCAGATTCGATGTACGTCAGCGGGATGCTGCAAGCGGTAGCGCTCGACGTCGTGACCCAACCGGCCTGGCGAACGCACTTGCGCAGGCTTCGTCACCAACTCGAGGCCAGACGCGACCTCCTCGTCTCGAGTCTGCGCGAGCATGCGCCGGACGCTCACCTCGACGCCGTACCGAAAGGCGGACTCAACCTCTGGCTTCGGCTCCCGGACACCACGAACGTCGAACGCGTGGTGCAGGACTGCCGGTCGGCCGGCGTCATCGTCGGGGCCGGTGACGATTGGTTCCCGGCAGAACCGACTGGAAAGTTCTTGCGGCTCAACTACGCCGGACCGAACCCGGGTGAGTTCCCCGACGCCGCCCGCATTATCGGCAGAGCAATCACGCAACATATGTAGAACTTCACCTCGCTGGTGGTTGACCTCAACTTCCGTTGAGGTTTTATCGTCGTATGCATGAACAAACAAGCGATGCAGCCACCGGCCAACCAGCCGATCGGATTCTGGACCGCGCGAGCCGGTGAAGCGATTCGCACGCGCACGCGCGGAGCACTCGAAGCGATCGGCGTCACCCAGCCGGGGTGGTGGGTCCTGCACCAACTTTCGCTGCACCCTGAAGGGGTGGAGCGCGCTGTCCTCTTGCGGACGATCGGTCCGAACGAATCCACCGACGTGATCGATGACGCCGTCGACTCTGCCCTCGAACTGGGGTGGGCGCGCGAAGACGGGTCTGTCCTTCGCCCGACTGATGCGGGCTCCGAGCAGTTCGATCGCGCCGCGCGGGTACAGCAGATGCTGCAGGAAGAGCGGATGCAGGGAATCACCGAAGAGGAGTTTGTCACCACCATCACTGTGCTGCAGCGAACCATCAAGAACGTGGGTGGCGACGCCTGGCACTGGTAGCAGACATTATCTGGGCCCGCTGCCGGGTAGAGCGGCTTCGATCAATTCGACGGCACGGGACACACCGCCCGCCGCTGCGAGTTCTTCTGCCAACTCCGCGCTGCGTCGGCGGAACTCGTCGGCGCTCACCAGAGTCAGCGCCTCACGAAGCTCTACTGCCGTGACGGTAGCGCTGTCGACGCGTACTGCGACACCGGCGTCGACGAGCGAGTCGGCGTTGCCGAACTGATCGACGGCTTGCGGCACTGCGATCATGGGTGTCCCGGTCACGAGTCCCTCGCTGGATCCGCCCATACCGGCGTGGGTCACGAACGCGTCGGCCTGCTGCAGAATCGCGAACTGCGGTACCCAACGGTGTATTTCGACGTTGTCGGGCAATGGTCCGAGATCTGAGATCTGCACCTGCTTTCCGATCTGGAGGACGACGTGCCAGCCGTCCATCTGGCCGAAAGCCTCGACGCAGGTGCGGTAGAAATCCGGATGATCGGTGAATGCTGAACCCAGCGAGATCAACAAGAGCTTGCGTTCGGGATCCGGGTTCACCCAAGGTTGACTGCTCGGTTCGAGTGCGGGGCCGACGAACGTGTAGACGTCGCGGTTCACGCGATCGGCGTTGGGCTGCATCGATTCTGCGATCAGCACGATTGCACGGGGTGGGCGTCCGGTGAACTCACGTGGATCGACCTCGACGCCTTCGGCGCGGAAGAACCGGGTCTCCCGATCGAGCAGGTCGACGCCTCTCGGATCGGAACGAATTTCGTCGTACATCGGTGCGGCGTCGGCTTCGTAACCGTCCCAGGCAACGTACGTCGGCGACAACTGGATGATGGGAACGCCCCACTGCTGAGCCAGTATTCGTGCCGGAATGCCGGCGATGTCGTAGAGAAAGAGGTCAGGGCGATCGTCTTCGTAGATTCGGCGTAGCTGCGGCAGCATCGACTCGTAATCGTCCTGGAAAATCGTCAACTGATCGATCAGATCCCCGTCCCAACTCTTCTCCGGTTCGGCGCCGTCGGGAGAAGGGACGAGGCTGGGCAGCGTGGAGACGTACGGTGCGAATTCGGCCCCGGTCGCCTCGATGATCTCACGCATCGACTCGTCGTTGGCATAGGTGACGCGGTGACCGGCGGCGACGAGACGCGCGATGATCGCCAGGCTCGGATTGACGTGGCCCGGTGCCGGAATGCTCACCATGGCGATATGTCTGCGGGTCATCGATCACTCCTGCCGTCTGACTGTTCTGGAACAACTCCGGATACCGGACCGAGACTATCCACCAGGATGGGTGACGGCATCTGATTTTTGCCGGGGAAGTACCGTGCGCACTCGAGTAGGACTACGCATCCGAGTGCCGGGATGGGCGAGCAGACTTCGAAGCATGAGCACACCGACAACACCCTCGAAGACCACTGCAGCCTTCTATCTTCAGGCCGGAATAGCCTTTGCCGTCAGTTTTGTCGGCACCCTCCTCGGAATTGCGTATCTTCCGATCGATGCGTGGCAACGCGGATTTCTCGGAATGTCCTTGCTGTTCTTGGTCACCAGTACGTTCACGTTGGCCAAGGTGATTCGTGATCAGCAGGAGGCATCCACTGTCAGGGTTCGAGTGGACGAGGCTCGACTCGAGAAGCTGATCGCCGAGCACGATCCGTTCAAAGCGGCAGCCTGAAACCTGTCGGCAAGGTGAGGATCAGCGTGCTGCCGAGAGGTTGCTCGTTTCGGAGCGCCGACAGATCGCCGCCGTGTGCGAGCGCGAGGCTGCGCGCAATCGTGAGCCCCAAACCGGAACCGTCGGATCGATCACCGCGATGGAAACGGTCGAAGACTGATTCGAGTTGGTCTGCGGGAATTCCGTCACCGGTGTCGGTGACGGACACCGAGAGGTGGTCACCTTCCCGTGCGAGTGTCACCGTCACCGAACCTCCGCTCGGAGTGTGCCGCAACGCGTTTTCGAGCAGATTGGCGAGGATCTGTTCGATTCGTTGGCGATCGACCTCGGCCGTGATCGGTTGCGGAGACAGAGCGGTCGTCAATTCGACTCCACGCTCGGCGAAACGTGGCGCCGCTGCTGCCGTTGCGCTGCAAACGATGTCGTCGATCTTCTCATCTCGGCGATCGAGTTCGAGAGCGTGTTCGTCGGCCGCGGAGACGTCCGCCAGATCGCAAGAGAGCCGACGCAGTCTTTCGAGTTGATCGCGCATGACCGACCATGAAGTGTTGTCCGTGGGGAGGACGCCATCCTCGATGCCGTCCACGTACGCAGCCAAAGTCGATACCGGAGTGCGTAATTCGTGGGCAAGATCGGCAAGCAGGCGTTTGCGGACCCGATCCGAATGATCAAGGCGTGCCGCCATGTCGGCAAAGGCAGTTTCGAGACGCGTGAAATCGGCATCTACGTCGGACCTGCCGATAGTCACGTCGAAGTTCCCGTCTGCGACGCTTTGCGCCGCCTCCGCCAGCGTTGAGATCGGGGCCGTGATGCGTCGGACGATGTAGACCGCGGCGATGCCTGCGCCTACCAGTGCGACAGCGATCCCGCACAACAGTGCAATGGTCATGGTCTGAGCGAATGCCTCTTCGGTGTGGGTACGGACATTCGAGTCTTCGATGCCGGCCATCATGAGGTGGTTGTGAAAGAGCGGGGCAGCGACGGCAATGGCAACGGCGGCGATGGCGAGGCAGGAGACGAACAGGACGACAAGCTGCGCCAGCAGCAGTTTTCCGCGTAGCCCGAGTTTCTTCATGACGACCCCGTTCATGACGACCGCGTTCATGACGACCTCAGGGAGTATCCGACGCCCCTGACGGTTCTGATGAACCGAGGATCGGTCGCGTCGTCGCCGAGTTTGCGGCGTAATGCACGCACATGGACGTCGACGATGTGCTGGTCCCCGTACCAGGACGAGCCCCACACCGAGGCGATGATCTCGGCCCGACTCCAGGCCGCGTCAGGTCGGGTAGCGAGGGCGGAGAGCAACGCGAACTCGGTGGGAGTGAGATCGACAGAGTGGTTGTCGACATGCACGGTGCGGGCGAGGACGTCGATGTCGAGACCGGGAGGCGTCGGCAGCGCTTCCGGCAGCAAACTCGACGCACGTGGCCGTCTGAGCAGTGCTTTCACTCGCGCAACCAACTCGCGGGGGCCGAAGGGTTTGACCACGTAGTCATCTGCGCCAGCTGCCAGTCCGGTCACCTTGTCCGACTCGTCACCGCGGGCGGAGAGCATCAGGACGTACGCGTCGGAAAACGTACGGATCCGCCGGCAGACTTCCAGACCGTCGAAGCCCGGGAGCATCAGGTCGAGCACGATCAGCGCGGGCTCGAATTCGCGCACCGAACGTACTGCGCTCGGCCCGTCGTGGGCGAGGCGCACGGTGAATCCTTCGCGTGTCAGATAGTTGGCGACAACCTTGGCGAGGGCAGTCTCGTCGTCGACGACAAGAACGCGCCCCGGTTCCTCGCCAGGTCGTAGTTCGGCGCTCATCAGACCGAGGTTAGTCGACTGCGTGTCTGCATTGCTGGCGCGTGGTGGTTTCCACTCGACTGTGAAGATTCGATGAAGGAAGCCTGTTCGAGCCGGTTATCGGGCTTCGCGGTGGATTTTCGCCGGTAACGTGGCAACTGTGCATTTGCAGCATTCTTGTCAAATCAATTGTGGTGCAGTGCATATCGAACAGAATCTATTCTCGGGAGTGAAAACATGTCTTTGACGGTCAGGAAGAGCGCCGCGCGGTTCGTTCCGGTTGTGGCAGCGGCAGCACTGTTGATTGCCGGATGCTCGGACAACTCCGGGGAGAGCATCAACCATTCTTCCGAAACAACCAGTGTTGCAGCGCAGTCGGAGATTCCTGCGGGTGTCAATGCCGCCGACATCGAGTTTCTCGAAGGGATGTACCCGCATCACGCGCAGGCATTGGACATGGCCAGGATGGTCGACGGTCGAACCGACAATGCCGAACTTCTCTCTCTTGCAGCGCAGATAGAGGCAGCGCAAGGCCCGGAGATGGCTCAGATGACCGAATTGTTGACGGAGTGGGGACGCCCCGAGCCTTCGTCGAGTTCGATGGAGGGCATGGATGAGTCGGCGCACGCGGGACACGGCGTCGGGATGGCCGAGATGCCGGGAATGATGTCGGCCGACGACATGACCGCCCTCACCGATGCCAGTGGCGCGGAGTTCGACAAGTTGTGGCTGACGATGATGATCGAGCACCACAAGGGTGCCATCACCATGTCCCAGACCGAACTCGACAACGGGCTCGACCCGTCGGCGGAGAAGATGGCAGAAGCGATCATTGCCGGTCAGCAGGCGGAAATCACTCAGATGGAAGCGATGTTGAAGGGGAGTTGAACAGGAGGCCTTGGCCGCGTGACCTTGCTCGGGTGGCTACCTGGGCATACGTTCGAGGCTGATGGCTTGACCGGTGCTGTGCTGCAATCACACGCGAGGGGATGACCGCCACATGGATCACAGTCAGATGGACCATGGCCAGATGGAGCATAGCGAGATGAGCCATGGCCAGATGGAGCATGGGGCACACGGTGGTCACGGGGATCACGTCGCACAGTTCCGGACGTTGTTTGCAGTCATGCTGGTCATCGCGGTTCCGGTCGTTGCGGCAGACGCGATGTTCGCTGATCTGGTCGGGTACACACTGCCGGAAAACTCTCTGGTGGAATGGATCTCACCGGTACTCGGCACGGTGATGTACTTCTGGGGTGGCAAGCCGTTCCTCACCGGCGCTGTTGCCGAAATCCGTTCTCGGCAGCCGGGAATGATGCTGTTGATCGCGCTCGCGATCACCGTGGCCTTCTTCGCGTCATGGGCTGCGAGTCTGCACTGGGTGGATCACACTCTCGATTTCTGGTGGGAGCTCGCGCTTCTGATCGTGATCATGTTGTTGGGCCACTGGATCGAGATGCGTTCGCTCAGTCAGACATCGAGCGCCTTGGATTCACTTGCCGCTTTGCTGCCCGACGAGGCAGAACGGGTGGTGGGGGAATCGGTGGAAACCGTGCCCACCGCAGCTCTGGCGACCGGCGACCTGGTGATAGTTCGTCCCGGCGCCCGTGTTCCCTCGGACGGAACGGTGGTCGAGGGAAGCGCCGACATGGACGAATCCATGATTACGGGCGAGTCGAAGACCGTCCGCCGGACTGTCGGAGATCAGGTGGTGGCCGGCACGGTAGCCACCGACTCGGCACTTCGGCTTCGAGTCACCGCCGTGGGAGAAGACACCGCGCTCGCCGGTATCCGGCGCCTGGTCGAGCAAGCCCAGAACTCGTCGAGTCGCGCGCAGGTGTTGGCGGACAAGGCCGCTGCTCTGCTGTTCTGGTACGCACTCGGCGCGGCAGTGCTGACCGCGATCGCCTGGAGTATCTGGGGCACCCCGGAGAGCGCAGTCACCCGGACGATCACCGTTCTGGTGATCGCCTGCCCGCACGCGCTCGGGTTGGCGATTCCACTGGTCGTCTCGATCGCGACGGAACGGGCGGCTCGGGCTGGGATCTTGATCACCGACCGCATGGCCCTCGAGGCGATGCGTAACGTAGACACCGTTCTCTTCGACAAGACCGGCACTCTCACCAAGGGGGAGCCCGCAGTGGTCGGTGTACGCGGTGTCGACGGGTATTCCGATGACGACGTTCTCAGCGCAGCGGCTGCCGTCGAGTTCGACAGCGAACATCCACTCGGGCGCGCCGTCGTCGCGGCGGCGCGGGAGTTGTCGCTCGAATTCACTTCGGGTTCCGACTTTCAGGCGCACAACGGGATCGGGGTTGCTGCGGACGTCGCCGGTGCACGCGTCGGTGTCGGCGGACCGGGGATGCTGCGATCGGTCGGGGCCACCGCGATCCCGGGGACCGAAGAGTGGCTCAGTGACGGGTCGACCGTCCTGCATGTAGTGCGTGACGAGAAGGTAATCGGCGCATTGGCATTGGCCGACGAGATTCGCCCGGAATCAGCATTGGCCGTCGACGCCCTCCATGCTCGCGGTGTGCGGGTGGCCATGGTCACCGGAGACGCGGAGGCCGTGGCCCATTCGGTGGCTCGCAGGCTCGGGATCGACGAAGTTTTCGCCGAAGTGCTTCCGCAGGACAAGGGAACGCAGGTATCTCGGCTTCAGGCTGCGGGCCACCGCGTGGCGATGGTCGGTGACGGGGTCAACGATGCGCCGGCACTCGCCCAGGCGGATGTGGGCATCGCGATCGGTGCCGGAACCGACGTGGCGATCGCGTCGGCGGGAGTTGTTCTGGCCAGCGATGATCCGCGTTCGGTGAGCTCGGTCATCGAGCTCTCCCGCGCCACCTACCGGAAGATGGTTCAGAACCTTTGGTGGGCAGCGGGATACAACGCGATCTCGGTTCCCCTCGCTGCGGGAGTGCTGGCGCCCGTCGGGTTCGTGCTGCCGATGGAGGTCGGAGCAATCCTGATGTCGGTATCCACTGTGGTCGTTGCCGCGAATGCCCAGTTGTTGAGGCGCTTGGACTTGCGGCAACCACCGGTGACCGCGTTGGAGTCGAGAGTGCTCACATCGCAGTAGCGAGAGGTTGAAGGCGGACTACTGTCGGCTCAGGAACGGAATGAGCGCACGCAGTACAGCATCGGAGTCTGCGACTGCGCTTGCGTGGTCAGCCCCTTCGATCACAGTCAAGGCACTGTCCGGGATCAGCGACGCGAGATGCTCGGTATCCGGCAGGCGCTCGCGATCTCTCGATCCGACGAACAACAACGCCGGTGTGGTGATCCGTTGCAGCACGGCGTCGTCGATGCCGTGCTCCTTCTCTGCGCGGCGCATGTAGGCAGCGAGCGCGAGGGCATCATTGATTCGGAAGGCAGTCGCAGTCTGAGGATCCACCGGTTTGCCGCGCCTCACGCCCCAACCGGTCAGAAATCCCTCGATACCGCCGCTTTCGAGTACGTCGATGCAACCCGGGAAGAACAATGCGTCGAACGCGCCCGTCATCGGTCGGCTGCTACCGCCCCCGACGGTCAGCGATCGCACCCGTTCGGAGTGCTCGACTGTCAGCGACATCACCGAGCGTCCGCCGAACGAGTATCCGAGGACGTGTGCCGGTTCGAACGGAGACTCCGTGTCGAGGATCTCCAGGAGATCGCCGACCACCAGATCCATTGCATACGAATCGGAGTCGTGTGGTTTGTCACTGCGTCCGTGACCCCGCATGTCGACGAGGATCAGACGATATTGCTCCTGAAGTGCCTTGACGTACCCGAAGCCACGCCAGATGGAGCGCGACAACGCTGTGCCGTGCACCATCAACAGGGGTGGGCCATCGCCCACGATCTGATAGGTGATCCGCGCACCGTCCACCGGATTTCTCACGTCGTGCAACACCCGTCCAGTATGGGTGCCAGTTGCTACGCACGTGAACTCGAGTAGTCGTCCGGACCCATTCGACGGATGGCGTGGACTCTCACGAACAGTCGGGCCGTCAACTCGGCCTCCCTCAGAGCTACCGGTCACTGCCCGGCGGGGCAGTACCCACTGTTCCAAGCAATGCATCGGTGGAGGGGTCTGCAGTGCTGACGCCTGCGGCTATGCCCCGAATCAGAGCCTCGAAATCAGCGGCGACGATGGTGACCTCCTCGAACTCCGGCTCTCCTCCACGGACAACCTGACCGTCGGGTGCGAGCGCCAAGTACTCGTACCCATTGCGCACCGACATCAGGACCGGGAGGTGAGTGGACCAGAAGGCGTTGATCGCCGCGCGCTCCGCCGGCCCGGAAGCGACCGCCAGGCTCTCGTGCCGGAACGCATTCCAGGGAAACGCCTCATCGCTGACGCCAACGCCACCGGCATAGTTCTCCGCCGAGAGAAACCACACCTGGTCGTCGGAACTGGCAAGTACGGAGAACGAACTCGCCCACACTACGAGTTGGTCACAACCGCCGACCAGTGGTTGCGGAACTGGGGCAGAGGCCGATCGAGTAGGTTCTTCGCGAACCCAACCTGCGAGCGACAGCGCGGCGGTTGCGTCGAGGTGAAGGCACATCGCCCCACGGTAGGCCAGACCGTCGAGCACCGATAGCGTCAACCGTCGGCCTACTCGGGATCGATGTCTCGAATACCAGTCTCGTCCATGCTGATCCATCGCGTTATGCCGATGCCGCGAAGGAACGGCAGATCGTGACTCACCACCACCATGGCGCCGCGAAAATCGGAAAGTGCCTGCGTGAGGTGGGCGAGACTCGGTAGGTCCAGGTTGTTGGTCGGCTCGTCGAGAAGAAGCAGCTGGGGCGCGGGCTCGGCCAGCAGGATCGTGGCTAACGCCGCACGCAATCGTTCACCGCCGGAGAGCGCGGATGCCGATACGTCGGAATCCGTTCCCCGGAAAAGGAACCGTGCCAACTGCCCGCGAATTTCCTCGGCTGTCGCGTGTGGCGCGGCCAACGCGACGTTGTCCGCCACCGAGAGATCCTCGTCGAACACGTCGAGACGTTGGGGGAGCGCACGAGAGGCTACGAACGGAGTCGACGCGGCGAGTGCATCGAGCAACGTCGTCTTGCCGATTCCGTTGCGTCCCACTATCGCAATCCGCTCCGGCCCGGTGATCTGGAGCGATACCACTTGGCCGCTCTGCAACGTCACCTCGTCGAGCCGCGCAACCTGCTGCCCCGGATGAACCTCTGTAGCAGGCAGATCCAGACGAATCTCGCGATCGTCTCGAAGGAGTTCCTCTGCCTCCGACAGGACAGACTTGGCCTCGTCCACCTTCCCGATATGGTTGAGGGCCAGCTTTCCCGCCGAAACTTGGGCCTGACGTTTTCGTGTCTGCGCGATGATCGGCGGCATCCGCTTGTTCTCGAACATCTTCTGCCCATAGCGCTTACGCCGGTCCAGTTTCGTTCGAGCGTCGATCAGCTCGCGGCTCTGCTTTGCCAGATCGGCCTTGGCGTCGCGAACGGTGGCGAGTGCGTTTTCCTGCTCAGCGGTCACGACCTCCTGGTAGTGCGAGTAGTTGCCGCCGAACACGCGTAGATCCCCCCGACGTAGTTCGATCGTGTACTCCGCGGTGTCGAGCAGTTCCCGGTCGTGGCTGACGATCAGTACGGTTCCCGGAAACTGTTGGACTGCAGCATGAACTCGTGATCGAGCGTCGCGGTCCAGGTTGTTGGTCGGCTCGTCCAGGAGCAGTACCTGTGGATTCTTCAGCAGCGTTGCGGTCAGGCCGAGTAAGACGGTCTCTCCGCCGGAGAGGGTGCCGACAGTTCGGCTCAATGCTGCGGTATCCGGAGCCACCTTCTCGAGGCCGAGTCGATGCAAGGTGGAGAGAGCGCTCTCCTCGATATCCCAGTTGTTGTCCACGAGCGCAAAGTCGGATTCGGAGCCGTCGCCGGTTTCGATGCGGTGCAATGCGTTTCGGAGTTCGTGGATACCGAGGATGTCATCCACCCGAACGCTCGGATCGAGTGTGATGTCCTGACGGAGGTAGCCGACCTCGCCGGAAGCGGTCACGGATCCGGATTCCGGTGAGAGCTCTCCTGCGATCAATCGCAGCAGAGTCGACTTTCCCGATCCGTTGAGTCCCACGAGACCGACACGGCCACTGGGGAATACAAAATTGGTGTGGGAAAAGACTGATTCGCCGTCCGGCCAGATGAAGGTGAGATCCGAGAGCGACAGAGAAAGATGGGATTGGGTCATGAGTACTCCAGAGGGTGCTTGGACTGTGCGCCCCGCTCAGCAAGTGCTGATGGGTGCGAGTGCCTTCGCGTGATGAACCTCTAGAGGAGCAACGGCCCGTTTCCTGTTCTGTCGGGAATGATTCGTGTTCCAGGTTAGAACACTCGAACGGTCCCGTGCAATCGAATTATTCTGTGCTGTCGGTCTCGTCAGTGTTCGGTGCTCAGATTTTCGGGCCTTCAGATTTTCGGGCCGTCAGATTTTCGGGCCTTCGGACCGAAGATCGTCGACCTTCGACATCGCTTCGCGGAGTTCGGTGAGCCATTGTTCGCTGTGCTTGCCCGCCAACCGGACTGTCCACATGAGAGCGTCCGCTCGGGAGCGAGCAACACCCGCGTCCACCAGAGTGTCGAGAACCTTGCGTTCGGGCTGACGTAGTCGTGTCATCACCGGAACTGCGAGATGTGTGAACAGGACGGTCTTTTCGTCCAGACGTACACCCCAGGCGACCTTGCGCCCGTAGCGAGCCTCGGCCTCGTCGGCGATGCGCATCCGGTCGGCGCGCGTGGTTTCGCGAAAGCGTGAGATCCTTCCGTCCGCGGCGGCCTCGCCACCGTCGACTGCCGGGAGTTCACCGATCACGACGATTTCTTCGCGGTCGACCTGGACGTCGGCCGTTCCGGTGAACCAGTCATCTGGAAGTCGACCGGCAAACCAGTCGGACGCATCACTCGCGTCGGGAACCGACGCCTGTTGCCAACCTCCGGGACGGCCGAACCTGCGGTCGCCGGAGTTTTGTGAGTTCTTCATGGCGTTCTCCTCGGAGAGCTGGTGGAGTGTGGCGTGCGTTTATTGCACTGATTACATGATTACACCGATAGTCGAACTGGCGCCACAAATTCGGGCATGATCGGAGTCGTGCGCCTTTCACACGCTCGTCAGAGCTTCCGAACTTTCCGTCGTCCCGTGGCTGCCGTGGCTCTGGGGGTATTGGCCGCAGGATCGGTAGTTGCCTGCAGTTCTGGCCCTGACCAGCCGAAATCAGTGGCAGAGGAGTTCGCGTCCGCGCTCACGTCCGATGACGTGCAAGCGGCGGCAGCCCTGACCACCGATCCGGCGGCGGCGTCGACTGCGATTTCGGCCCTGATCGACGGACTGGGCAAGGACGAGGGAACATTCACCGTCTCCGACGCCACCGAGTCCGGTGATTCTGCGGGGACGTTCACACTCGACGCGGCGTGGAAGTTCGGCGAAGGTCAGGACTGGAACTACTCGACGCAGGGAAACGCGTCGAAAAGCGGGGACAACTGGCTGATTCAGTGGGACCCGGCGCTGTTGGCTCCGGACCTGACCTCCTCGACGACCCTGCGCTACACACCCACCACCGGTGCTCCGCCGTCGGTGCTGGACGCGGCGGGCCAGCCGATCATGGAGCAGCAGGTGGTGACGTTGGTCAATCTCGATTCTGCCGCGGTGCCCCCGGTGGACACGGCAGCCGTGGCGGCCCTTCTCTCGCCCGTCGCGTCGACGATCACGGCGGCATCGCTGAGCGGCGATCTTGCGTCGGCAAGTGGGAAGCCGGTCACCGCAATCACTTTGCGGGCCGAGGATCTTGCACCGATCGAGGAGAGGTTGGCGGCGATTCCCGGAGTGAGCTTGGCGCCGCAGGCTCGGTTGCTCTCGGTGGACAAAACTCTGGCGTCGCCGACTTTCAGTGGGTTGTCCGATCTGTGGCAGGAGGGGCAGGACAAGTCCGCGGGCTGGGCGGTACAGCAGGTGAAGCAGAACGGAACCGTCACCACCGTCGCCGGCCAAGACGGGCCGGTTGCTCCGAACATCGCGACAACGATCGACCGACCGATGCAACTCGCGGCCGAGAATGCGCTCGCCGGGGTGACACAACAGGCGGCGATCGTTGCGCTGCAGCCGTCGACCGGAGCGGTGTTGGCGGTGGCCCAGAACGCCCCCGCTGACGCACAGGGCCCGATCGCTCTGACCGGCCTGTACCCACCGGGTTCGACGTTCAAGACCGTGACGACGTCCGCGGCCCTGCAAGCCGGCGTCGCTACACCGGACACCGTTCTGCCGTGCCCGGGTACCGAGAACATCGAGGGCCGTCAGATTCCCAACGACGACGAGTTCGACCTCGGATCGGTTCCGCTGCACACCGCGTTCGCGAAGTCGTGCAACACCACAATGGCGAGGATGGCCGTCGGTCTGCCCGCCGATGCTCTGCACAAAGCGGCGCTGCAGTTCGGGCTCGGCGTCGACTACGTCACCCCCGGGCTCACGACGGTGACGGGCAACGTCCCTGACGCGAACACCCCCGCCGAACGCGTCGAGTCCGCGATCGGACAGGGCACGGTGACCGCCACGCCCTTCGGGATGGCTCTCGTGGCGGCCTCGATCGCCAACGGAACGACACCCGCGCCGATGTTGGTCAAGGGACAGCCCGGCGTGGCAGATCAGACCGTTGCACCGGCTCCCGCGGAGGTGACCGAACAGTTGCGGGTGATGATGCGCGAGACCGTCACGAGCGGTACGGCGACGTCGTTGCAGGACATTCCGGGGCTTCTCGGCAAGACCGGCACGGCCGAAACCGAGGGTGGCCCGGCACATGGGTGGTTTGTCGGAATCAAGGGAGACCTCGCATTTGCGGTATTCATCGCGGGTGCGGACAGCTCTTCGCCTGCAGTGCAGGTAGCAGGCACTTTTCTGCGCTGAAACCTGTTTTCCGTTGCAGTTGGATCACACCGTCGTAGCTCAACCGTGACACGTTCGTAGGCATCCCGTGCTTGTTACTCGTGTGACAGAAGTAAAGAGTTACATGCATGGGGCCCGGAGGACAGCACAACCGTCGTGGAAAATATGTCGTTGCGTCGATAACTGCTGTCGTTCTGACAGTGGCGCTCGCGTCGTGTGTCATCGGTGGGGAGAAGAAATCCGACGCCGCCTCGGTGGTGGAGGACTTCGTCACCGCCCTCAACAACCACGACGCCGAAGCTGCTGCGGCGCTCACGTCGTACCCCAACGCGGCGCGGCCGTCGATCCAGCAGATGTTCGACGGACTGGCCGCCAAGTCCACCGACTTCGACGTCGCTCAGGTCATGGATCTGGGTAGCGACTCCGGACTCTTCACACTCGACGCGTCCTGGAACTTCGGCGAAGGCAAGGACTGGAGCTACCAGTCGCAGGGTGAGGTTCGTGATCTGTCGGTCGGCTGGCGTGTGTCCTGGGACCCGTCGGTCCTCGTCCCCGACCTCGGCAACGGTCGCACCGTTTCGTACACCCGCACGGACGCAGCGCCGCCGAAGGTAGTCGACAGCACCGGCACCCTGCTCATGAACGAGCAGACCATCAACGCGATCACTCTCGACCCGGCCACCATGCCGGACCCCGTCGACACCACTCGTCGCCTCGCCACGGTGCTCGAACCTGTCGCCCCGTTGGTCACTTCGGAGTCGATGTTGGCCGACCTCGCCGCAAACCCCGGCAAGCCCGTCACCGCCGTACTGCTCCGCGATCCCGACTACGCCTACCTGGAAAGCGATTTTGCGATCCCCGGTGTCGTCGTGGTCAAGACACCCAAGCTGATCGCCTCCGACCGTCGAATCAACTCGCCGTTGCTGGACCCACTGCGGACCGTGTGGCAGGCCAATCGCGACGCCACCGCCGGCTGGGCGGTCAATCTGGTCGAGCCCAACGGATTCCCGATCAAGCAAGCCGGCTTCCAGGGACCTCCCGGTCCCGACGTCGCCGCGACCCTCGACTCGCACGCTCAACTCGCCGCGATCGAAGCTGTCGTCAGTGCAGGTACTCCTGCGGCCATCGTCGCGATCCGCCCGTCGGACGGCGCCATTCTGGCTGCCGCACAGAACAATCAGGCCATCGAACAGGGCCCGATCGCCTTCACCGGGTTGCGCCCGGCCGGCGGCGCCCTCGATCTGGTCCGTCTCGCATCGTCGATGCAGAACGGCGTCGACCCCGGCGCCGTGTCAGCCGAGCAGTTGGCCGACACCGGGCAGCAACTCGGACTCGGCAACGGCTTCCACATTCAGGGACTCGAACAGCAGACAGCAGTGCTTGCCGCGAACCGCCCCGGCGTGGACCAGGCGATGAACAACGTCATGGCCAACAAGACGTCCAACGACGCGAGCGCACCGACGGTAACTCCGTTCGGAATGGCGATGCTCGCGGCATCGATCGCCCGCGGCAGTGCCCCGATGCCGATGATGGTCTTCGGACAACCGGCTACCGCCGACGTCACGCCGACGGCGTTGCCCGGCGACGTCAACAATCGTCTGCGTGACGCCATGCGAGGCGCCGGCGGACTGGCAGGGTACCCGGACATGATGGCGGCCGGTGCAGCGAGCGGTGACGATCGCTGGTTCTA
This sequence comes from uncultured Rhodococcus sp., assembly GCF_963525155.1. Taxonomy (NCBI): domain Bacteria; kingdom Bacillati; phylum Actinomycetota; class Actinomycetes; order Mycobacteriales; family Nocardiaceae; genus Rhodococcus; species uncultured Rhodococcus sp. The sequence goes on along the minus strand of NZ_CAURKP010000008.1, from coordinate 34,677 downwards.
CGGATCACGCGGAGACTTCGCGTTCGCGGTGTTCGTCGCAGACGCCGACGGCGGTGATCGAGCAATGCAGATGACGGACAAGCTCTTCCAGGAACTCGGCAAGCCTGCCGACAAGTAGTACCGGGCACCGCGAGTAGATTCCTGGTTCGTGAACCTGCTCGATTTCCTTTTCCTCGTCGTAGCGGGATTCTTCAGCGGTCTAGTCGGTTTTGTCACCGGTCTTGCATCGATCGTTTCTTATCCGGCGCTGCTGAGTGTCGGGCTCTCACCGGTCAGCGCGAACATGACCAATACCGTCGCGTTGGTGGCCGTCGGCGTCGGAGCGTTGGCGAACTCGTCCCGTGAAGTTGCCGATACCGGTCCGAAACTTGTTCGCTGGTCTCTCTATTCGGCGGCCGGTGGCATCATCGGTGCCCTCATCCTGTGGTTGGCACCGGAAGGTTCGTTTGAATCCGTTGTGCCGGCGATGGTCGTGTTCGCCTCGCTCGCGCTGCTGCTGCAACCGAAGATTCGTGAGTTGTCCGGCGGCGGTGACCGCCCCGGAATCTACTCCGCAGCACTGTTCGCCGTCGCGGTATACGGCGGCTATTTCGGTGCCGGTGCCGGCGTCATATTCCTGGCTGCGACGCTCATCCTCACTTCCGAAACGGTGTGGCGTGCAACGATCCTGAAGAGTTTCTTTCTCGGCATTGCCAATCTTGTGGCTGCACTCATCTTCGCCTTCTCCGGACAGGTGCATTGGGTGGCCGCGTTGGCGATGGCGCTCGGCGCGTTGGCCGGAGGTTGGTGTGGCCCGCCCGTCGTCAAGAAAATCCCGCCATCGGTACTGCGTGTGGCAGTAGCGATAGCGGGATTCGTGTTGGCTCTGTGGTTGTGGGTGAAGTGAGCCCGTCTACTTCACGCCCTGCATCAGCTTCTTGATCCACGGCGAGGCAAGAGCAAGAATCACTCCGATTCCGATCGACGAGAAACCGATGATCAGGAAGAACGGGCGACTGTCGTCGATGTCGAAGTAACCGGCCAAGGTTCCCGCCATCGAAGAACCCAATGCAACGGACAAGAAGAACAACGCCACCATCTGAGTGTGGAAATGCTCGGGCGCGAGTTTGGTTGCAAGGGAAAGGCCGACGGGGGACAGGAAGAGTTCGGCGAAGGTGAAGAGCAGAAGCACACCGGCCAGGCCGAGGAGCGGTGCACTGTTCGGTCCGCCCCCGGTGATCGGGATGAACGCCAGGAACGCCAGACCCATCGTGCCGGTACCGAGCGCGAACTTGATCGGCGACGACGGCTGACGGTCACCGAGTTTGGTCCACATCGCTGCGAACACACCGGCAAAGATGATGATGAACACCGGATTGATCGACTGCACCCACGTCGGCGGGAAGTCCCAACCGAAGAGATTGCGGTCCAGGAGCTTGTCTGAGATCACCGGCACGGTGGTGAACTGCTGCTGAAACAGCGACCAGAAGGCCGCGCTCGCGATGAACATCGGGATGAATGCAAAGACTCGACTGCGTTCGACCTTGGTGACCTTCTTGCTGGTGAGCATGAGGAGGAAGTAACCGACCGACGCGACGATCGTGAGTCCGACAACGACGTCGGACATGTTGTCCGCCGTGATCAAGCCGGTGACGGAGGCGACCGCGACGACGACGATCGCGGCAATGCCGATCCCGATGTAGAGTGCGCGCTTGTCCGCGGGCAACGGGTTGCCGGGTTCGGCACCGATTCCGTGAAGATGCTTGCGGCCCAGCGTGTACTGGATCAGGCCGAGCGCCATGCCGACGGCAGCGAGAGCAAAACCGGCGTGGAATCCCCAGGCGTCCTGGACGGCTCCGGTGAGCAGCGGACCGACAAGACCGCCGATGTTGATGCCCATGTAGAAGATGGAGAATCCGGCGTCGCGGCGAACATCCTGTTCGGAATAGAGATCTCCGACCAGAGAGGTCGCATTGGCCTTCAAGCCGCCGCTGCCGAAGGCGACCATGACGAGGCCGACGCCGACACCCCACATGCCGGGAAGAACCGACAGTGCGATGTGGCCGGCCATCACCAGCGAAGCACTGTAGAAGAGCGTGCGCTCGGAGCCGAGCAGTCGGTCGGCCACCCACGCCCCGAGAATCGTCGACAGGTAGACGGTGCCGCCGTACGCGCCGACGATGCTGGTCGCTGCCGCCTGGCTGATGCCGAGGCCGCCGTCGCTGACGCTGTAGTACAGGTAATAGATGAGGATGCCTTGCATCCCGTAGAAGGAGAATCTCTCCCACATCTCGACGCCGAACAGGTTCGCCAGCGCAAAGGGTTGGCCGAAGAACCCCCGGTCTTCCTTCTCGCTACGTTCGACGGGCTCCGTAGTGTTGCTCATCCGAAAAGTGTCCTACGTGCTCGGGCATTTCGGGTGGTTCCGAGCCGTGGAGTTTGGTTACGACTTGGTGCGGATTTTCACTACCAGCGGAGCGAGTGCGCGCCAACCGAGAAGGAACGCGCCGAGGACCAGCGTCGCGACGACGATGAAGCTGAACTGGGTGCCCTGGCCACTCAACACTCGCAGGATCATCCCGATGGCGACGGCGCCGAGCCAAACGACAACGCCGGTGGGAACAAGGAGAACGGCGTTGAACTTGTCGCGGTAGAGCGCGAACGTGGCAGCCCATCCGATCACCAGGCCGGTCAGGAAGGGCCAGGATGTCTTCGCCAGACCGGCGAGCGCATTGGCTTCTTCGTGGGTACGGCGCCCTATCGCGCAGAAGATTATGACAAGAATGGCGTCGATCAGCAGGAATGGTGCGTACTTCTTCACGCTCACACCATACGACTGTGCGCCTTTATTAACCGCGGGCGGTTAATAAAGGCGCACAGTGTTGTTAGGCCTGGAGGCCGGCTTCGATCTCGAGGGTGATCGTGATCTTGTCGCCGACAACTGCTCCGCCGCCTTCGAGGGGCATCTCGATGGAGATGTCGAAGTCCTTGCGGTTGATGACGGTGGTGGCTTCGAATCCTGCGACGGGGCCCTGGCCCATGCCCGGGTTGACGCCGTTGAACTCGAGGTTCAGCTCGACCTCGCGGGTGACGCCGTGGAGCGTGAAGTCGCCGGCGAGGACGAAGTCGCTGCCCTTGGAGCGCACTGCGGTGGACTTGAAGGTGGCCTTCGGGAACTTCTCGACGTCGAAGAAGTCAGCGGACTTGATGTGGCCGTCGCGCTGCTCGTTCTTGGTGTTGATGGAGTCCACGGAAATCTCGGCCTCGACGGCGGGGGTTCCGTCTTCGGCAACGGTGATCGTTCCGGAGAACTCGTCGAACGTTCCACGAACCTTGGAAACCATGAGGTGGCGAACCGAGAATCCGACAGTGGAGTGGACGGTGTCGATGACCCAGGTTCCGGCGGTCAAAGCGGGCAAGGTTGCGGTGGTCATGGAAGCTCCTGAATAAGTAGTTGAATGTTCAAGTTCTTGTAGCTTCAACTATGGACCCCAGGAAATCCTTCCGCAAGATCATGTGAGCTGCATCACAGTGTTTGTGCTTGCGGCATAGACCGCGTGAAGCGCCGACGCTGTCACCGACTGATGCACCGCAATGCCCCAGCGTCCTTCACCGTTCACCACGCACTCTGCAATGGTGACTGCCGAATTCGCACTCCCGGAAGAATTCGGGTTGCGGGGCAGTGAATGCTGGGTGAGCGAGACAACCTCGACGGCCGAGCCCTGTTCGGTCAGGATTTTGCTCAATGCCTCGACCGGCCCGGACGCACTGGCCGCGGCGGTGACCTCGCGCCCGTCGCGATCGATGGCAACGAACAACTGATCACCGTCGGCGGTGTGTTCCAGTGAGTACCGACGCACTCCTCCGTTGTACCCGTACTCGCGCAGCAGCAGTTTCCACAGTTGGTCGGCAGTCATTTCGGTGCCCGAGTCGTCGGTTTCGAGCTGCACCCGCGAGGCGAAGTCGATCTGCAGGCGCCGGGGGAGTTCGACCCCGTACTCGGTCTGCAGCAGATATGCGATTCCGCCCTTGCCCGACTGGCTGTTCACACGAATGACCGCCTGGTAGTCGCGGCCGACGTCGGCGGGGTCGATCGGCAGGTAAGGGACCGCCCACGGCGCCGATCCCGGATCGACGCCGGCAGCCTCCGCGCTCTCGTAGTGATGCGCGAAGCCCTTCTTGATCGCGTCCTGGTGGGTTCCGGAAAATGCCGTGTACACGAGATCGCCGCCGTACGGGTGGCGTTCGTGGACGGGAATTCTGTTGCAGTACTCCACCGTTCGACGGATCTTGTCGATGTCGGAGAAGTCGATTTCCGGATCGACGCCCTGTGCATGCAGATTGAGCCCCAGCGTGACCAGGTCGACGTTGCCCGTCCGCTCGCCGTTGCCGAACAGGCATCCCTCGACGCGCTGCGCGCCGGCCAGCACTGCCAGTTCGGCGCACGCAACGCCGGTGCCGCGGTCGTTGTGCGGGTGGACCGAGAGGATCACCGAATCGCGTCGGGCCAGATTCTGGTGCATGTATTCGATCTGATCGGCATAGATGTTGGGGGTGGCGATTTCGACTGTGGCAGGGAGGTTGTGGATGACCGGGCGATCGGGGCTGGCGTCCCATAGTTCGGTGAGACTGTTGCAGACCTGCAGGATGTAGTCGGGTTCGGTGAGGTTGAAGACCTCGGGTGAGAACTCGAATCGCCAGCCGTCGTGGCCTTCGCCGCCACGAGCAACGTCTTGCGCGGCGCGGAAAATCATGTCGTGCAACTCTTCTCGCTCCTTGCCGAGAACGACGTTTCTCCACGTCGGCGCAGTCGCCGTGTACATGTGGACGACCGCGTCAGGCAGCCCCTCGATCGATTGATATGTCCGTTCGATCAAATCCGTACGCGCGGCAGTGAATACGACGATAGTGACGTCGTCGGGAACGAGATCGAAGCGCACCAGGTCGCGAACGAAATCGAAATCGGTCTGACTCGCGGAGGGGTAGCCGACCTCGATTTCCTTGTAGCCGATTGCCACCATCAGTTCGAACATTCGACGCTTGCGTTCGGGGTCCATCGGTTCTGCGAGGGCTTGGTTGCCGTCACGCAGATCGACGGGCACCCACAGGGGCGCCGCGGTGGTGCGATTGGACGGCCACGTCCGCTCGAAAGTCGGAATGTCGACGCGATCCCACGCGGCGCGATAGCGCTCGGACGGCATGGGTGACGGCTTCTGGTTGTTCCAGCGGTTGGCGCGGGTAGTACTCATCTTCGGTTTCTCCTGCGGTCGAGTCGAGAGACCGGCATGGCGAAACCCCGCGGAGGGGTGCCGGTCTTTCAGGCCCCGCCGCGGCAGTCGAGAAGGAGTGCTCCTGTAGCCATGCGGGCTACACTAGAACGAAATTACTTATCAGACAACCTGAGGAGTTCACGTGTCCCCGATCGTCGAGCGTCGGCTGCTCACCGACCAGGCCGCGGAGTTGCTACGCGCGCGGATCGTGAGCGGTGAATGGGAAGTCGGCGCCAAACTTCCAGGTGAAACCACTCTTGCTGCGCAGTTGGGTATCGGGCGGTCCACTATCAGGGAAGCAGTGCGGACTCTCGCGGGCCTCGGCATGCTCGAATCGCGGCAGGGCGCCGGGGTCTTCCTACGGAGTACGACGCCTCCGGATCAGTGGCCCCGAGTGCTCGAAGCCGAGGCGATCCTTCACGTCGTCGAGGTGCGCAACGCGGTCGAGATCGAAGCAGTTCGCCTCGCTGCGCAGCGGCGCGATGCCGTTGACGTCGCGGCTCTGCGGCAAGCGCTCGACGGTAGAACTGCCGCAGCGCACTCTGGCGACGCAGCGTTCGTCGACGCCGACATCGCCGTCCACCGAGCAGTGGTGGACGCGGCACACAATCCCGTGCTGTCGGAACTCTTCGAGACCTTTGTACCGCGTCTGCGGGCTGCGTTGATCGAGTTGATCGCGGTTCTGGACCTGCATCCCCACAGCCAGCCCGATGCGGACGAGCATCGAATGTTGGTGGACGCCATCGAAGCCGGCGACGCGGAGGCAGCCGTACGGATCAGCCGGGCACACCTCGACGACATGGCGGCAGCGTTGCGACGCTAGACGCCCGGCTGTTCGCGGCGTTCGAACTCGAGGTCCATCTCGAGGTCTTCGTGGTGGGTTGCACGGAAAGTGATCAAGAAGACGATCCAACCGGCGACAGCGACCCCGACGAAGCTGACCATCCGATATACAAACCATGCCGCAATTGCCTGCGCTCCACTGGCACCGGCGATCGTCAGCGCGGTGATCAGTGCGGTGTCCACGTAGCCCAGCCCGCCGGGCAGCAGCGGAATGCTGCCGACTGCTTTGGCGGCGGTAAAGGCAATCAGGAGCCCCGCGAAGGAGGGTTCCGCGCCCACCGCCCAGCATGCGAAACCCAAACAAGCGACATCGGCGACACGATGGATGGCCGACCACCCGAATGCGATGACCGAGTCGGTGCGGCTGAGCTCGACCGAATCCAGTTGCTTGAGGATTTCGGACCAACGGTGCATACCGCGCCCGGTCGGGTTCTTGCGAGAACGGTTGTACAGCGCCAGAACTCGGTGCCCGATGCGCTCGATGCTGCCGGGATTCTGGGCTATGTATCGCAACGCCAGAAACAGTGCTGCCATGCCGACGAGCGAAATCGTCAGCGTCACCGGGCTGACCTTGGTGCCGAACGCCGCCGCGCCGGTAGCGCCGAGTAGTGCCAGAGTCGCCGCGGCGATGACACCGCACATCGCCAACTGCCAGGATGCGACAACCGGTGTAGCGCCCCACTTTCGAGTCTGCTTGTACGTGAACGCAGTGGAGAAGACCTGGCCCGCAGGCAACGTCAGCGCCATTGCCGTACTGGCATAGATGACCGAGAGGTTCTTGAGGTGACCGGCAACCACACCAGCGGCATTGAGCAGACGTTGTTGAACGGACGCGTAACCGCTGAGTGAAATGAGTTGGGCCGCGACGCACGCGGCCACCCAACCCCAATGGATTTCGGTCAGGACCCGCCAGGCCTCACTTAGCCTGGGCCAGAGATATGCGCCTTCGACTATCAGGAGGGCGATGAGTGCTATCCCGAGCACCCACTTCAGCCACCAGAAGCGCCCTCTGGCCCGACTGGTCTCGGCCACGGGCGAGCGTGGTCGTCTCAGTCGCCGTGGGGTGTTTCCAGGCTGAGCCATCGACTCACCCTAACCAATTTGATCCGGATCGACCTCTGGATACTTTTCCGGCCACGCCAGATGCGTCAGTCGTCGGCGCCCACGCAGTTGGACTTGCTCGCCGAGTTCCCACTCGGCCTGTTCCTCTTCGTCGGCGAAGTACAACGCGCTCGTCGACGCCAGCACCCGGCTGGGCCGAAGTTTCGCGAGCTCGGTGAGCCGTGACGCCTCGTTGACCGGATCACCGATCACGGTGTACTCGAAACGTTCGGCAGCACCGATGTTGCCGGCGACCGCGAGCCCCGCGCTCACACCGATTCCGACGTCGAGGCCGGTGATGTCGTTGAGCTTGAACCGCAGCTCGCGAGCCGCCGCCAAGGCCGCAGTCGGAGCGTCGGGCCGATCTAGTGGTGCACCGAAGATGGCGAGTGCCGCATCACCCATGAACTTGTTGACAAAACCATGGTGACGATCGATGACGTCGACGACCACACGGAAGAACTCGTTGAGCAGTTCGACCACTTCACCCGGCGGGCGCTCGGCCGCGGCACCGGTGGATCCGACCATGTCGACGAACAGAACTGCCACGAATCGAGTTTCGCCGCCCAGCTCGGTACCGAACTTCAACGCGCGCCGGGCCACGTCCTCGCCGACGTGCTGACCGAACAGCTCACGCAGCAGACGACGCTCGTCGGACTCTTTCATCATGCGGTTGAAGCCGACCTGCAGCCGGCCGATCTCACTGCCGTCGAACACCTCGACGCGTACGTCGGTGGCGCCGCGCTGCACCCGCTCGATGGCGCGTCGCAGTTGGCGGATCGGATCGGAGATCTGGGTAGCCGTCAGCATCGACAGCGCAAAGGCCTGCACGATCGCCATGATCGAGATGAGCAGGATCGCCCACGCGAGCGAGTCGGGGGAGAACTCGAGATCGGTCGTGAGCTGCGTCGAGCACAGCAAGATGATGCCTGCGACGGGCATCAGCGTGCCGAGACCCCAGGTCATCGCCAGCCGGGTTCCGACGCCAGGCGCCATGGTCCGATCGAATTCGCCCTCGCTCAAGGCCTGGGCGGCGACCGGACGCAAAATGCGCTCACCGAGCATGTAGGTGAACCCGAAGGTCGTGGTCGCGGCCATGCAGACCGTCACGATCACGGCGATCGCGAGTCCGGGCATCTCGGTGATGGTCAGGAACACGAAGATGATGCCGCCCAGAATCCACAGCACCAGGTGGACGATGGCCTGGCGAAGCGGCGCGTGCAGTGCCGCCATCTGCTCGGACCTCGTCGGTGGACCCCCGCGCAGCCGCCAGCGAATGACCGACTTCAACATCATCGCCGCCGCCGTGAGGCTGACGGCGCCGGCGAATGCCAGGTACACGCCGAAGATCGCGAAGTTGCGGACCCGGTCGGCAACTATCGCGTCGGACTCCTGGATCGGCACGCCGTACCGGACGAAGGCAAAGACCAGTACCGCGCCGATCAGATTGGCTGCGAGCATGGAGAGCATATAGAGGGGCCACCGGCTGCGGATGGTCACCGCTATTGCTCTGTATGAGGCCCGCACAGGGTTCAATTTAGCTGGCAGAGGTCGAAGTGTTGGTACGCGCGTCCGATTATTCGTCCGCTCACCTGTGTCGGCCGGGCCGGTTAGGCTCGCGATGTGAACGCAAACAGGGGGCGTGCGGAGCGAGCATCGAGGATGAACAAACCCATCTCCGCCGACGCTCGGGCGGTGCATCCCGGCGTGCGCATCGCTGCGGAATGGTCGTGGCGCCTCATTGTGATCTTCGCCGGACTGTTGGTTCTCGGGTACGTCGTACTCCGCCTCGAAACCGTGCTCATCCCGGTAGGGCTGGCTCTGCTGGCATCAGCTCTGCTGATCCCGATTGTCGATCGGCTACAGGTGTGGGGTGTTCCCCGCTCGGCAGCCGTCATCGTCGTTCTGCTTGCCTCGATCGGACTGGTCGCGGGAATCATGACGTTTGTCGTCGAGCAGTTCATCGACGGGTTGCCCCAGCTCACCGACCAGTTCACGGCCAGCGTCACGCAAATTCAGAACTGGCTCACCAGCGGTCCGCTGCACTTCAGCGAGGATCAGATCCGCCAGGCAGGTGATTCGGTCGTCAAGTCGGTGCAATCCAATCGTGAGTCCCTGACCAGCGGCGCCTTGACCACGGCGACAGTCATCGGCGAGATCTTCACCGGGGCATTGCTGACGCTGTTCACTCTCATCTTCTTCCTCTACGGCGGCGATCAGATCTGGCAGTTCGTCACCCGGATCGTTCCCACCGACGCGCGTCGTCGCGTACGGATCGCCGGTTCTGCAGGTTTCGGGTCGCTGATCGGCTACGTGCGCGCCACGGTCGCGGTTGCCGCCGCCGACGCGATCGGTATCGGTGCCGGCCTGGCGATCCTCGGGGTGCCGCTCGCCCTGCCGCTGGCGTCGTTGGTGTTCATCGGCGCGTTCATTCCGATCGTCGGTGCATTTCTGACCGGTTTTCTCGCGGTGCTTGTCGCTCTGGTCACGAAGGGTTTCCTGACGGCGCTGATTGTCCTCGGCATCATCATCGGCGTCATGCAGCTCGAAGCGCACGTGATGCAACCGCTGTTGTTGGGTCGCGCTGTTCGCCTGCATCCGCTGGCAGTCGTTCTCGCAATTACAACGGGCATCGTTCTCGCTGGAATCGTCGGCGGGCTCTTGGCTGTCCCGATCGTCGCGGTCCTGAATACCGCTATTCGTTCCCTCCTCGCCGACGACCCGGACATCGCGTACGCCGAACTGCACGTCGAAGATCCGGAAACCCCACTGTTCCCCGCCGAACCCGACGAGCCGCGCGCCGAGCCTCGCATCGTGAACCCCACTCCTCCCGATGACTGAGCCCACCCGCCGTCGTCGGCTGCACTATCAGCCGACCGTTCGCGAGGCGTCGGGTGTCGACACCGACCCTGATGCCCCGCTGTGGCGGGCGGCGCAGGCATTTCGGCTCGTCACGCTGGTGTACGCGATCAGCTACCAGTTCGCCTCGGCCTCCGACTACACCAACTCTCGGCTCAGCTGGTTCTTCGTCGCTCTGATGGCCGTGTGGACCGGGGTGTCGGCACTGTTGCTCGGGACATCCGGTGCTTTGTTCGGGAAGAAGCTGCCGCGGTATCAGGTGGTGATCGCCGATCAGGTGGTCGTCATCTTGCTGATGGCGTCGACGAGGCTGGTCTCCGACCACGAGTGGTATCAGAATCACCAGACGCTGCCCACCACGCTGTGGGCCACCAACGCGGTCATCTCCGCGGCAATTCTCGGCGGGCCGTGGCTCGGTATGGCGTCCGGAGTTGTCATCTCGGCGGCCAGCGCGATCATCCGCGACCAGGTCAACCTGGACCTCTGGCGCGATGCGACGGCTCCCGTGCTCGTATCGGTCGGCCTGGCGTTGGGCTTGGCCACCACTACCGCTCGGCGCTCGCATCGACAACTCGAGCAAGCCGTCCGTCTGGCGGCGGCCACCGAAGAGCGCGAGCGTTTGGCACGCGAAGTACACGACGGCGTTCTGCAGGTGCTGGCGATGGTGCGCAGGCGAGGTGCGGCACTCGGCGGCGAGGCAGCTGAACTGGCTGCTCTGGCCGGTGAGCAGGAGGTCGCCTTGAGAATGCTGATCTCCGAGCAGGTTTCGGGCGCCGCGGCAGACGTCGGCGGACAGACAGTGGATCTGTGTCCGCTGCTGACCACGCAGGCAAGCACGTCGGTGTCGGTGTCGACGCCCGCGCACCCCGTCGTGATCGAGCGTGATCGAGCCATCGAACTGGCAGCCATCGTCGACAATGCTCTGTCCAATGTCGGGCTTCACGCCGGGCCCGCGGCGAAGGCATACGTATTGCTCGAAGATCTGCCGGACGAGGTGATCGTCAGCGTCCGCGACGACGGCGTCGGAATCCCCGAGGGTCGCTTGGCGCAGGCCGAAGCCGAAGGCCGCATGGGAGTATCGAAGTCCATCCTCGGTCGAGTGCAGGTGCTCGGCGGCACTGCAGTCCTGCAAACCGGGCCGGGGGAGGGCACCGAATGGGAGATCAACGTTCCGAAGGGGAAAAGTGAGCGTGGCTGACGAACATGGCGAGAATCCGGTGACGGTGATGGTCGTCGACGATCACCCGATGTGGCGCGACGGTGTCTCCCGGGACCTCGAAGCTGCCGGCTTCACCGTGAGCGCCACGGCGGAGGGTGTCGAGAGTGCGCGCCGCCGGGCCGCCGCCGTGCAACCGGCGGTGGTTCTGATGGACATGAACCTTCCGGACGGAAACGGTGCCGACGCCACCACCGCAGTTCTCGAGGTTTCGCCGAAGAGCAAGGTACTGGTGCTTTCGGCCTCTGCCGAACGTGACGACGTCCTCGACGCGGTCAAAGCCGGAGCGTCGGGTTACCTGGTCAAGAGTGCTTCGGTGGCGGAACTGCTCGAGGCCGTGCGAGCGACTTTCGACGGACAAGCCGTCTTCACCCCCGGCCTCGCCGGATTGGTGCTCGGTGAGTACCGCCGGATGTCGACGGCACCGGCCGACGATCGCGCACCCGAGCTGCCTCGGCTCACCGACCGTGAGACCGAAGTGCTCCGTCTTGTCGCCAAGGGGCTGAGCGCAAAACAGATCGCCACGAGGCTCTCGCTCAGCCACCGGACCGTCGAAAACCATGTGCAGGCAACGCTTCGGAAGCTTCAGTTGGCCAATCGCGTCGAGCTCACGCGATACGCGATAGAACAAGGTCTCGAATAACGTTTATCCTGGAAATCATGGAGGCCAGGAATCTACGCGTATCCGATGCCGAACGAGAGCATGTCGGCGAGCTGCTGCAGAAAGCTGTCGGTCAAGGGATGCTCTCGCTCGGTGAGTTCACCGAGCGCATGGACACTGCCTTGGCCGCAAAGACACGAGGTGAGCTCAACTCGGTTCTCGCCGATCTTCCGGGCATCACACTGATCTCCGACTACGACCCACCCGCGTTTCCCAACGCGGGTCAGCCGATGTACCAAGGCCAGCCCTACCCGGCGCCGACGTACCAACCCCAACCGCCGCCGGTTCACCCGAGCCCGCCTTACCGCGCTCCCGTCGGGGCTCCGGTTGTAGGTACTTACGGAGCGGCAAATGCTGCCGTGATCCGTGGACGAATGGCGACGGTGACGCGGAACGGTGCCTGGATCGTTCCACCAGCTGTCGTGGTCGACACCAGAATGTCCAGTGTGACTATCGATTTCACGCGCGCGGTGATGCAGACGCAGGTCGTGAACATCTCGATCGACGACTACGCCAGCTCGATTTCACTGATCGTTCCCGAAGAGGCGACGGTGGACATGAACGGTGTCGAGGCAGTCGGGGGAAGCGCGTCGAACAAGGTTCGGTCCGGCCCACAGATGGGCCCGCTGCATCTGGTGGTGCACGGCAAGGTGCGATTCGGCAGTGTCACCGCGAAGCATCCCTTCGGTACCACGATTCGAAAGATGTTCGGCTCCTGACCTTTCAGTGATACGCGCGGGTCAACATTTCGGCGACGCACACGGGCTTGTCACCGTGTTCTCGTTCGAACGTCTGCGTCACCGTGATCTGGACACCGCCGTTGATCGGTTCGACTTTGCTCAACGTCGCGCGCATGCGGACACGAGAGCCGACCGGAAGCGGAGCAGGCAACCTGACCTTGTCGAATCCGCAGTTGAGAGCAAACGCAAAACCTTCGAGCGAGAACATTGCGTACGAGAACTTGGGGCCGAGTGAGAGCGTGTAGTTGCCGTGCGCGATGGTTCCGCCGAACGGTGACTCCTTCGCGCGATCCACATCGACGTGAATCCACTGATCGTCGCCGGTGACCCGGGCGAACTCGTCGATGGACTCCTGGGTGACATCGTGCCAGTCGCTGACGCCCAGCTCTTGGTTCAGGTTGGCGCTGAGGTCTTCTGCTCCGGTGAGTACAAGCATGAATTTTCCTTCGATCGGTAGGTGCTGACAGTCGGTCAGTGACTTTCGATGCCGAATCCCACACCGTGTGTCTGTGCGATCTCGGCGGTGGCAACGAGATCGAATTCGATCCCGAAGTCTGCTTCTACCCGCGCTGCAACCGATTCCGCGGCGGAACCTGCTTCGGCCAGTAGTTTCGGCATCAGTTCGAACAGGTCTTCCATTCCTCCGGGCGTGATGATTTCGAGAATCCGCGCTGGAGCGTCGTCGGGATTCCACACGGCGTGCCACTGGCCACGCGGTTTGAAGATCATGGCGCCGGTCTCCGCGTAGACGACCTCGTCTCCGACCATCGCTGCGACGCGGCCACTTTGAACCACCGTGTACTCGTCTTCCCGGCTGTGGCGATGGACCGGTGAGGTCATCGAATGCGGAGCGATGCGGTGTTGTACAAGAGAGAAACCTCCCTCGGTTTGTTTGTTACGAACCATCATCCGGACGCCGGTGGCCGCGAGGGTCCCGGCGAGGTCTTCGTCCGGTCCGAGGACGGTCGTGGTGGTGTTGTTCGGGGAATTCGGTGACATCGATTCAGTCCTTCGTCGTCGTGAGCGTCGTTGGCCGCGCTCCGGTTTGTTGATTCCCGAATCATGTACCAATCGGTCTAGTGATGCAAGGTTTTGACAATTTATGCACTTCAAGTGTTGTCGATATGTGTACTGATCGGTATATTGAACGTATGTCTACGAGGGATTTGTTGGTCGATGCCGCTGCCGATCTGTTGCAGCGGAAGGGCTACGCCGGAACGGGGGTGTCGGAAGTTCTCTCGGCTAGTGCGACTACCAAAGGTTCCTTGTACTTTCACTTTCCCGGAGGCAAGGAAGAACTCGCAGGCGAGGCTCTGAGACGACGTGGCGAGGCAATGGCCGATTTCATCCGGCACCTGCTGGAGAGCTCACCCGATGCAGCCACCGCGATCTCGGCATTCGCCGCCGCATTGGCTGCGCGTTTGTCGGATTCGGACTACGAACGTGGATGCGCCCTGGCTACGGCAACACTGGATGCCGCAACCGAATCCGAGGTCATCCGCGGTGCTTGTGCGGACGGGTACAACTCGTGGCTCGCACTGCTGTCTCAGCGCCTCGAGGCAGACGGTTGGTCCCGCGAAGACGCCGAGTCCGAGGCAATTCTCGCTCTGTCCGCACTCGAGGGCGCGCTGGTCCTTGCTCGGGCGCGTCAGGATCCCGCTCCGCTTCACACTTCGGGTCGGCTTCTGTCCGAACGATTGCGGAACGCGGCACCTCGGCGTTAGTGCCCTGTCAGTCGAGGGTGCTGACAGTCGAGGGTGCTGTCAGTCGAAGGCGTCCTCAGTTGAGTACGAGAAGTCCCCAGGCTGATCGAGTAGTACTACTCATCTGATCGGTTCGGCCACGCAGCAAGCTCGAAGCCATGACCACACCGAGCTCTTCCGCCGTCGATCCGCGACTGGTGACCGCCCTCTCGGCCGAGTGCGACAGCATCGGCCGGCAGTTGCGTCACATGGGCCAGAACCTGTCGATCCTGCAGACTCAGCTGGCCTCGGCTACTGCGACCCCGCGTATGCCGGTAGTTCCGGCACCCGCAGCTCCGGTGCCACAGGTGCCGCAGATGCCGCCAATGCGTTCTCAGCAGAGCGTGCCCGCGTGGCAGCCGCCGACGTATCCGGTTGCCGCACCTCGCCAGCCCTGGTGGCAACGCGACGGTGTCATCAGTCGACTCCTGGCCGCGGCCGGTGTTGCCGTCACACTGATCGGCGTCGTGATGCTGCTGGTACTTGCAGCGCAGGCCGGATTCTTCGGACCTCCGCTGCGGGTGCTCGGCGGTGCGCTCCTTTCCGGCGCCTTGGTGTTTGCCGGGGTGCGGGTCCACGGACGACCAGGGGGCAAAGTGGGGGCAATTGCCCTGGCTGCCACCGGTTTTGCAGGGATGTATCTCGATGTCGTCGCAGCCTCCGTTCTCTACGGTTGGGTGACGACACCGCTCGCGGTGGTGATTGCCTTCGGAATCGCCGCCGCCGGCGTTGCCCTCGCCGTGAAGTGGGATTCCGAATCGCTGGCGCTCATGATCGTTCTGGGAGCAGCGCTGCTGGCTCCCGTGTTGACGTCGGGAATATCTTTGACCCTCATCGGTTTCCTCTTCGCGATCCAGTCGGCGACATTCTCCGCCCAGCTCGGTCGTGACTGGAAGTACCTGGGCATGGCGCGCACCGTACCGGTGGTTCTCGCACTGCTCGCAGCGATAGCGTCGGAGTCCATCTTCGGCGAATCCGGTAACAGTGCAGTGCAATTGGTGATCAGTGCCGGCGTGGTTGCAATCGTGGGGGCCGGCTGCGCGATGGTTATGCAGTGGACGGGTTCGCCCTCGCGTGACGGCATTGCAGGGGCGTGGTCCACCGCTACCTTTGTCGTCTCGTCCCTTCCGCTGATGAGCGTCGGAGCCGTGCTCGGGCGCACCGAATCCGCAGTGCTGTACGGAATTGCTGCGGCACTACTTCTTTCGGCTGCAGCGGCGGCCAAGCCTTTGCCGACGCAACTGCGATTCGGACTGGGCGCAACCGGCGCCCTCGCATTGTTGCTCTGCTGCTTCTCCGGGGCGACTGAATCTCTGGTCGTACCGCTGATCCTCACGGTCGGAATGATCTTCCTCGGAGTCTCGCTGTATGCGGGTTCGCGCTTCGTCTTCGCACTCGGAACCGCCTTTGCGGCAATCGGATCGATCGGATACCTCACGACGGTTCCGCCGGAGGCGTTGACGACCGCTCGCGCCGCATCCATGCAACTCGGTGCGATCACGGCACTCTCGAGCCTGACGGCGATAGGTGCACTGGTGATGCTGGTCTGGGCGATTCACCGACTGAAGTTGATTGCCGATTCGAATGCAGCGGTTCTATGGGCGGCCGCAGGGTTCGGTGTCCTCTACGCGGTGACATGCGCGCTCGTCTCATCCGGCGTCGAAATTTTCGACAGTGCAACCGGTTTCGTTGCCGGGCACAGCGTTGCAACCATCGTCTGGATGCTTGCCGCCACGTCAGCGCTGGTGCTCGGATTGAACAACCGCCAGCACGCTCGCGTCTTGCTCGGAGCCGGGCTTGCTCTCACCAGTGCGGCCGTGGCAAAGCTGTTCCTCTTCGACCTGGCCACACTCAGTGGGCTGGTGCGTAGCGTTGCCTTCCTGGTGGTCGGCTTGCTGCTCCTGCTGGTCGGGACACGTTATGCACGAGCCTTCGCCAAGCAGGAGCAGGAGCAGGTCAGCTTCGCTTCTGGATCATGAGTCAGCTTCGCTTCTGGCGAGCGATGAGCTCGCTCACGCTGATGGCGCCTGCGTCGTCAGGCCGGTGCCTGCCGGTGGCGTTGTCGTCGCCGTCAGGGGCGGCGTCCGAGACTCGGGGCTCGTTGGTAGGCGAAGGCGCATCCGTGAAAACTCCGTTACGACGCTCCGGAGCGGTCGGTGGAGGCGGCGACTGGGGGGTCGCCTCCACCGAGGTCGGGGCGGAGCCGTTGGTAACAGAGCCGTTGGTTGCAGAACTGTTGGTAGCACCGTTTGCGGAGCCGTTCCGGCTCGCGCCGTTGGAGCCTGAACTGCTGCTGGCAGCACCGTTGGTCGCCGAACCGTTTGTCCGCGAAGGCGTCCGGACCACCGGCAGTGGACGTGAGGCCGGGGGAGTCTGTTCCCGGGCCCGCAGGTCCGACAACCAACTCTCGATGGGACGCTCGGCCGGCGCAGCGGGCGTGGGGTTTCTGCGCTTGTCGCTGGCATTCGGTTGCGGCCGGTACGAGGGATTGGGGACCGGTGCCTCGATCAGGTTCTGGGGGGCGCTGGCTGCACTCCCGATATCGAGACGACGTCGCGGTGCCGGCTTCTCCGCGGCGGGAGCCTCCGTGTTGGGTGCCTTGATCGCCATTTCGCTGAGCGGAATGGGCTCGGTGAGAGGATCGGGAACGCGAGGTCCGCTTTCCGGCTGTGCAGCCGGGGCAGGCGGTGGCATGACCCGCGAGGCCGCTTCGATCTTGCGCGGCTGACCCGGTCCGGCGATCGCACCGACAGGCGCGATCTGCGGGACGTTCGCGAGTACCAGCTCGTTGTCGAGGATCGGCTCGCCCAGCCCGATCTTCTGCTGGATCCGCTTCATCCAGGCCGGAGCCCACCAGCAGTCGTCGCCGAGCAGTTTCATGGTCGCGGGGACCAGGAACATTCGGATGAGAGTCGCGTCGATGATCAGCGCGGAGATCATGCCGTAGGAGATGTATTTCATCATCACCAGATCGGACAAGCCGAATGCGCCGGTGACCACGATCAGAATCAGTGCGGCAGCGGTGATGATCCGGCCGGTATGTGCCGTGCCGATACGGATGGATTCGGTAGTACTCGCGCCCTGCGCTCGCGCTTCGACCATGCGGGAGAGCAGGAACACTTCGTAGTCGGTCGACAGGCCGTAGACGATCGCGATGATCAACACCAGGACGGGAGACATGATCGGCCCCGGTGTGAAGTTCAACAGACCGGAACCGTGCCCGTCGATGAAGATCCAGGTCAAGATTCCGAGCGTCGAACCCAGTCCGAGCGCGCTCATCAATGCGGCCTTGATGGGCAGGACGAGCGAGCCGAACGTCAAGAACATCAGCAAGGTCGTCAGCAGGATGACGGATACGACCATCAGCGGCAGACGATCGAGCAATGCGTCGACGCTGTCCTGCTCGATGGCCGGAGTGCCGCCGACCAGCACAGTTGTGCCCTCGGGCCAGTCCGCGGACCGCAGATAGTCGATGGTGGGACGTGCTTCGTTCCGCTCCGTCAGACCGGCCTTGAGGACGTTGACACCGTCCTTCGTCGCAACCTCCGGGGTGAACTTCTCGACCAGACCTGGCGCAGCATTTGCGGTCTTGGAAATCTGACCGAGAGTGGTGTTGTCGGCTCCCTCGATGACGAGTCGAACGGGCTCGGTGCGATTGCCGGGGAAGAGTTCGTCGAACTGCGCCTGCGCGACACGCGTGGGGCTGTCCGGGGGCAGGTACGTCTCGTTGATACCGCCGAACTTGATGCCCGTCAGCGGAATGATCATCAGCAGTAGAGCCGCGACGATCGGGACCGCGACCTTGAGCGGATGCTGCATGACCCAGCGGGTGAGCTTGCCCCAGAAACCGTTCTCGATTTCCTCGTTGGTCTTGGTCTGGCGCAGCTTCTTGAAGGTCAGCGCGTCGATCCGCTTGCCGAGAATGCCGAGAATCGCGGGAAGAATCGTGATGGACGAGATCGCGGCAAGCATGACGGCAGCAATGGCGCCGTAAGCCACCGATTTGAGGAAGCCCTGCGGGAACAACAGCAGACCGCCGAGGCTGACGGCAACCATGGTCGCCGAGAACATGACCGTTCTACCTGCCGTCATGACCGTTCGGCGTACAGCGGTCGGGGTGTCGTACCCCTCGGCTATCTCTTCTCGGAAACGGCTGACGATGAACAGTCCGTAGTCGATCGCCAGACCCAGGCCGACCAGAGAGACCACGGGCGCAACAAACGCGTTGACCTCGGTGAAGTTGGTGATCAGTCGAATGATGCCGTTGGCGCCGATGACGGTCAGACCGCCGACGATCAACGGGAGGGCAGCAGCGACGACGCCACCGAAGACGAAGAACAGTAGGACACCGACAGCAGGAATCGCGAGCATTTCCATGCGCTTGATGTCGTTGGCCATCGTGTCGTTGAGCGAATTCGCGACAGGTTGCAGGCCGGCGAGTTGCACGTCGACGCCGTCGATGTAGAACTGCGACTCGACGTCGCGGAAGTTGTTGGACACCGCGGTGTCGTTGTCTCCGGCGATCGCGATGCTGGTGACCGCGTGTTGCTTGGTCTTGTCCGCCAGGGCCGCCACCGAGAGACCGTTGTCGACCTTGAAGTACGAGCCGTTGATCTTCATGATCTGGTCGGGGTTGTCGGCGACGAGTCGCTGCAGATTGTCGATGACCTTCGCTTGGAACTCGGGGTCGTCGACGGTCTTGCCCTCCGGCGCCGTGTACAGCGCCAGAACGTCACCCGTCGTGCTGCGTCCGAACGTGCCGTCAGCGAGTTTGGCAGCCTCTACCGATTCCGACCCCGGATCGTCCCAGCCGCTCTGGCTGAGATGATCCTGCAGGCTCAGGCCGTACGCAGCGAGCCCGAGGAGCCCCGCCACCATGACAGCGATGACGGTGAAGCGGGCTCGATAGACGATGCTTCCCCAGCTGGCGAACACTGATCAACTCCTACTCGGCAACACTTTTTCGCCCGATGAGCAGGGCAGAAAGCGGTCGGAACGGCTGCAACCAGGCGCCCTCGTCGGGCAGGGTGTCCAGGCTTACCCGTGGCAGAGGCTCACGGAAGACACCTGGGATGTCCTCGAGATCGACGAAGTCCAAGATATCGGACGACACAGCCCAGCTGGCGTGTTCACGGAACCCGAGAACCTGGACCGGGATACCGGTTGCTGCGATGTCCTCGAGAGGTTCGCGGAACGCTTGGCCGTCGGCGGACGCGACCATGATTCCGGCGAGGCCCTCGCCGTACCGGAGCGCGATGTGCTCGAGCATGTCCGAATCGACATCGCTGTCTTCATCGACCTTCGGCTTGGCGAACACCGCGAAACCCACGTTACGCAAGGCTTCGACCCAAGGACGAACGACGTCGGCGCTGCCGGACGCGATGTTGGTGAAGACGGTCGCTTCAGGCTCGAGCGTGCCGCTGTTCTGTGCGGACAGTTCGGCGGTGCGAGAGAGCAGCCAACGACCCAAAGCGTCGAATCGTGGCCGGTAGGCGGCGGTAGGCCGGCCACCGAGGATAGCGCCGAGGCCCATGTCGAGGTTAGGGGCGTCCCAGACCAGAAGCACCCGCTTGGGGTGGCGGGAGTCACGACCGAAGTCGAGAGGAGATTCCGACGACGTCACGTCGTCGGATAGCTGTTCGCTGACGCTCATGCTCTGATCTTCCCCCATATAAGCTCGGTGATTGCACTTCCGACCTTATGGGCTTTGTCCTCGAACTTGGTGACCGGACGCTCGTGGGTCATCGGAGACTCCCAGTCGAGTGCGGTCAGCAGCGGCTCGGCATTGCCGGCTTCTTCGATCCATTCGGCGTACTCGGCGTGATCGGTTGCCACGTGCAGCACTCCGCCAGGCTTGAGACGGTTGGCGATCAGCGCGAACGTCGGCCCCTGCAGGAGGCGACGCTTGTGATGGCGGGCCTTGGGCCACGGATCCGGGAAGAACACCCGGACGCCCGTCAGGGACTCGGGGGCGACCATGTTCTCGAGTACGTCCATCGCGTCACCGCGCAGTACGCGGACGTTGGGAATCTCTTCACGTTCGACCTGCTGGAGAAGCTGCGCCAGCCCTGGGCGGTACACCTCGATCGCGATCAGGTTCACGTGCGGTTCCGCCTTGGCCATTGCGGCCGTCGCGGTGCCGGTACCCGAACCGATCTCGATGATCAGGGGTGCTTCACGTCCGAACCAGGCGTTCGCGTCGAGCGGTGTGTCCGAGACGTCGGCGCCGATGAGCGGCCACTGACGGTCCCAAGCCTGCTGCTGTGCGTCGGTCAGCGCACCCCGGCGAGAGCGAAAGCTGGTCACTCTCGGATGGAGACGGGACCCCTTGGTGTGGTCCGTCTGCCCCGTGTCAGGGGTCTGCGGTGCATGCTGATCGGCTTCGTTCACGAACCCATTGTCACGCATGACCCCCGTTTAGCGCAGACGGGTCTGAAGTTTGAGTTGAGACTTTCCACGGAAAGTCCTGAAACCGTCGACTTCGGACTGTCGGCGAAAGGGCGGTGTCACCTGCCGTCCTTGCCGAGAACCTGACAGAATCTCACCGACACGATGGGGACGTGGGGTGGGGATGAACACAGGATTTGCATGCAGTAATTGGTCACGAATGTTGCCCGCAGAATCGATCGACGACGCCTGCGTGGAGCCGATCGATCAGTTGCGCGCTCTGGCATATCGGCTGACATCGATCGATTCGGGAGCCGCCGAGGCGGTTCACTCGGTGCTCGGATCGCTGACAGCGCCGCTCGAATTGGTGGTCGCCGGGCGAGCCGGGGTGGGGCGGTCGTCGTTGGCGCGGATCCTGGGGCGCGACGACCGGTTCTCGCGCAGAGTTGTCGGCGCACCGGTTGTGGTGACCGAGTCGAGGGCATTCGATGTCCCTGGAACTTCGAACCCCGATCTGGGTCGTCGTTGCGTTGTCTACGTGGTGGTCGACGCGGTCCGCGACGTCGACGGCCGAGCCATTGCTCGAGTTTCCGATCGTGTGGTCGTCGCTGCGAACAAGGCTGACTTGTTCGGTCCGCGCTGGGACGAGGCGCTGGGACGGGCCGCGGAAATCTCCGAGAACGTCGGCGTGCCCACGGTTCCGGTGGAGACACTGACCGGGCGCGGCGTCGAAGAGTTGTTCGCGGCTCTCGGACCTGTTCTGGAGGCGCAGTGGTGGGGCCGGGTCGAGCAGATCGGCCCGGCGCTGAGGCGATCTGCCTCGCGCAGCATTGCGGGCAGGGACGAGATCGAGTTGTATCTGAGTTCGGACTCCGCGGTGTTGTTCGGCGCCGCGGCGGCGATGATGAGCCCCGAAATTCGAGCCCTGCGTCAAGGCGAACCTCCCGATCCTCGGACTGCTGACGACGCGGGCACGTGCAGCCGGTGGTGGAGCGAGCTCGTAAACGAGTCGGAACAGTGTCCGCAACAACGGGTCTCACTGATTCGACGCGGGTATGTGCGTCGGTGGGCGCAGCTCGGAGGCGATCGCTCTGCCCCGGCGGTGACCGATGAATAGCGTTTCGGTACTTCCGGATTCGGTGCTGCGCGTGGTGCAGCGATGGAATCCGGCATCCGATCCGGGTCGCCGGGTCGCCGCCGAAACATCCAGTGGCACTAGAATTTACGTTGTCGGCCCACCAAGGTGTGGAGGGGAAGACGTCGCGCAGATGTTCGATGCTTCGGAAGATTGTTCGACAGTGACACGCGAGGTGGACGCCGACGTCGTACTTCTGGTCGTCGACGCCGCCAGTGTGATCGGACGCGAGGATCTCCTTCTCCTCGGCGACGCTGCGGCGAGCGGAACCCCGGTGGTGGTGGCGCTGACCCGCGTCGACGTCTATCGAGACTGGCAGGCGGTGCGCCGGCGTGATGCCGAGATTCTCGCTTCGCACTGCACCGCTTTTGCTCAGGCTCCGGTGGTCCCGATTGCGCCTGGTCAGGAGCAGTCACTCGTTGCGGTCGTGAGCCGGGCGGCACGGGAGAGTGAAGCAGGTGGTTCGGATTCCGGAGTCATCGCACAGACGCGCCGGATGATCGAGATGGAGATCCGGAATCTACGTGACAGTGTTCCTGGTGCCGAATTGCGGGCCGAGCGATCGCAGCTGCTCACAGATCGTGACGGCCGACGAGGCGAACGCCTGGTGCAGGTGCGAAGCCGACTGCAACGAGCGCGCGGAGATCTGTCACAACAAATCGCCGAGGCAACCCGGGCGACGGTCGCCGGGGCACGTGCCTGGGTCGATGCGGCCTCGCGAGCCGAATTGGGCAGCGTGCCGACGCGACTGCAGCACGAGGTCGACCATCACACCCGGGTGTTCGACGCCGCGATGGCGGCAGCGGTGGAAGTGGCGGGGACGAACGGATACATGCCTTCCCCGCAGATTCCGGAGGGCCTGCCGGGCCGTCAGCGCGGAAACGAGGACCGGGTGACAATTCTTGTCGGCGCGTCCGCGGGTCTCGGCCTCGGCCGTATCGCAGTGACTCCGCTGGAAATGATTCCGGCCTTGGAGTTCGCAAGTATCCCCGTGACGTTGATTCTGGGTGGCGCCGCGGCGTGGTGGTTGGCGCGAACTCGCGGGCTGACGGCCGATCGTGCCCACTCCAGGTCGTGGATCGTCGAATCGATGTCGGCGGTTCGCGCTCAGTGGGAGCAGCGAGTGCAGAGCGTGCTGCTCGAGGCCGAGGCGGATCTGGGAGCGGCGATCATGGCGGAGAGCCGCGAGCAGGTGGCGTCGGCGCAGGCCCGAATCGTGGAGATCGACGGTGAACTTCGTGAGCTCGCCGCGGCCAGATCGGGTCAGCTCGCGTCGTGCGAGCGCGACCTCGCCGTTTTGGACGCCGCCTACTGATCATTCCGCGAGTGCAGAGTTCTCCACAGTGCCGCAATTTCGGCCACGGCTGATCGTCGGGGTCTGGTAATACTGAGCGGACGGTTTCGGTAGGGGTTGCCGAAGCGGTAGGTCACCATCCAGTAGGGGGAGTAATGGACGCATTTCTGATCACGGCCGGACACATCGACGGGCACGAAGCCGAAGCGCTCGATCCTGGGCGTATCGAGCCCGAGACCTTCGGGTCCGCGTCGGGACCGGTCGATGCCGGCGACCTGAACTTCGACGCCTTCGACTTGGACGGTGACGGAACGGTCGACAGCCGTGTCGTCCACTCCGACGACGCCGTCGTGATCGTGTCCGATTTCGATCGCGACGGTAGCGCCGATCGCCTCACGATGATCGAGTCGGACGGCGACTACTCGGCCTGGGAATGCAGTCGAGACGACGAAGGCGCCCTCGTGTGGCAGAAAATCGATGCCGGAGCGCTCTGAAAAGCTTCCGTTTATGTGCTCTGAGCGCCGGGTAGGCACCTGAACACACCAACTGAATCGTTTCTGTGACATTTCTGACCGCACCCGATTACCTGCAGGTGAACAGCCAGCGTTAACCTCAATACATAGGACACCCGGCGTCCGTGAAATCCACGTGAGTGGATGACGCGGCTGGACCCCGTCGAGAGGGGGACACCGGGATCGACTGGTATCGGGGCGCTGCAGTTCGCATCCGGTGTCACGAGAACCCGGTTCCGGCTCACCCCAGGAGAGTTTGATGACCTCAGCGACCATTCCCGGTCTCAATGGAACTGACGGCACGCCCCCCACGCAGCACAAGGAACTGCTTGCATGGGTGCAAGAGGTTGCCGAACTCACCCAGCCTGATCGCGTCGTCTTCGCAGACGGCTCGGACGAAGAATGGGACCGACTGACAACGAAGTTGGTCGAGGCAGGAACCTTCACCCGCCTCAACGACGAGAAGAAGCCGAACTCTTTCCTCGGCAACTCCGATCCGTCCGATGTCGCGCGAGTCGAATCGCGTACGTACATCTGCTCGAAGGAAGAAATCGACGCAGGTCCCACCAACAACTGGATGGACCCGGCGGAGATGCGCACCCTCATGGGTGACCTGTACCGCGGTTGCATGCGTGGACGCACCATGTACGTCGTGCCGTTCTGCATGGGCCCCCTCGACGCCGAGGACCCGAAGCTGGGCGTCGAGCTCACCGATTCCGAGTACGTCGTCGTCTCCATGCGCGTCATGACCCGCATGGGCAGCAAGGTTCTCGACAAGCTCGGCACCGACGGATTCTTCGTCAAGGCGCTGCACTCGCTGGGCGCTCCGCTGGCCGAAGGCCAGGAAGATGTCGCGTGGCCGTGCAACGACACCAAGTACATCACCCACTTCCCCGAGGATCGTGAGATCTGGAGCTTCGGTTCCGGCTACGGCGGAAACGCCCTCCTGGGCAAGAAGTGCTACTCGCTGCGTATCGCCTCGGCAATGGCGCACGACGAGGGCTGGCTGGCCGAGCACATGCTCATCCTCAAGCTCATCTCGCCCGAGGACAAGGCCTACTACATCGCGGCGGCATTCCCCTCCGCTTGTGGCAAGACCAACCTCGCGATGATCCAGCCGACCATCCCCGGGTGGCGCGCCGAGACCCTCGGTGACGATATCGCCTGGATGCGTTTCGGTGAGGACGGACAGCTGTACGCCGTCAACCCGGAATTCGGTTTCTTCGGCGTGGCTCCCGGCACCAACTGGTCCTCGAACCCCAACGCCATGCGCACCATCGACCAGGGCAACACGGTCTTCACCAACGTCGCTCTGACTGACGACGGTGACGTCTGGTGGGAAGGCCTCGAAGGCGACCCGCAGCACCTGATCGACTGGAAGGGCAACGAGTGGACGCCCGAGTCGGGCACCCATGCGGCTCATCCCAACTCGCGTTACTGCACCCCGATGTCGCAGTGCCCGATCATGGCTCCCGAGTGGGACGACCCGAAGGGCGTGCCGATCTCGGCAATCCTGTTCGGCGGACGCCGCAAGACGACGGTTCCGCTGGTCACCGAGGCTCGCGACTGGCAGCACGGCGTCTTCATGGGTGCAACGGTCGGCTCCGAGCAGACCGCAGCAGCCGAAGGCCAGGTCGGTACGGTTCGCCGCGATCCGATGGCAATGCTGCCGTTCCTCGGCTACAACGTCGGTGACTACTTCCAGCACTGGATCGACCTCGGCAAGTCCGCGGACGCGTCCAAGCTCCCCAAGGTCTTCTACGTCAACTGGTTCCGCCGCGGCGACGACGGACGCTTCCTGTGGCCAGGCTTCGGCGAGAACTCTCGCGTCCTGAAGTGGATCGTCGAGCGCATCGAGCACAAGGCTGCCGGCATCGACACCCCGATCGGCGTCGTTCCCACCGGATCGGCACTCGACATCGAAGGCCTGGACGTGTCGGACGCAGACATCACCGAGGCCCTCGCGGTCAACATCGACGAGTGGAAGGCCGAGATCCCGCTCATCGAAGAGTGGTTCGACTTCGTCGGCGAGAAGCTGCCGACCGGCATTCGCGACGAGTTCGAAGCTCTGAAGCAGCGGTTGGCCTGATAAACCGCCCCCGTATGTAGTGGCCTGATGCCGCATTGGTTCAATTTGATGAACCGATGCGGCATCGGTCGTCTGTATGCCCTTGCCTGTAGCCGTTATGCAGTTCAGCCGTAAAGCAGTGATCAGCGAATCGAGCGGGTCGACACACTCGATCCTCAGGAGGACCAGATATGAGCGGGATCTACAACAACGTGACCGAATTGGTCGGGCGCACCCCGATCGTGCGGCTCAACCGTCTGACCGAGGGCCTGGACGCACAGGTCGCCGTCAAGCTCGAGTTCTACAACCCGGCCAACAGCGTCAAGGACCGGATCGGCGTGGCGATCATCGACGCCGCCGAGAAGTCCGGAGCACTCAAGCCCGGTGGCACGATCGTCGAGGGAACCAGCGGTAACACGGGTATCGCACTCGCCATGGTCGGTGCTGCTCGTGGCTACAAGGTCATCCTGACCATGCCGGAGACCATGTCCACCGAGCGTCGCGTGATGCTGCGCGCTTACGGCGCCGAGATCGTGCTGACCCCGGGATCCGAGGGCATGGCCGGTGCGGTCGCCAAGGCCAAGGAAATCGTCGAGCAGACCGAGAACGCCGTCTCGGCCAGCCAGTTCGCGAACCCGGCCAACCCGGCCATCCACGAGGCCACGACGGGCGAAGAGGTCTGGGCCGACACCGACGGCGCCGTCGACATCTTCGTGTCCGGCATCGGCACCGGCGGCACCATCACCGGCGTCGGACGCACCCTTCGCAAGTACAAGCCCGAGGTCAAGATCGTGGGCGTCGAGCCCATCGACTCGCCGATCCTCAACGGTGGCCAGCCCGGCCCCCACAAGATCCAGGGAATCGGCGCGAACTTCGTGCCCGACGTCCTCGATCGCGAGATCTACGACGAGATCATCGACGTCTCGTTCCCCGATTCCATCGAGGTCGCTCGCGCACTCGGCACCAAGGAAGGCATCCTGGGCGGCATCTCGTCCGGCGCCATCGTCTGGGCAGCACTCGAGTTGGCGAAGCGTCCGGAAAACGCCGGCAAGCTGATCGTGGCTGTCGTGTGCGACTTCGGCGAGCGTTACATCTCCACCCCGCTGTTCGAACACATCCGGGACTGAGACTTGTGAGTATCCTCGGGACAATTCGCGAGGACCTGCAGGCTGCGCGCGGTCAGGATCCTGCCGCGCGCAGCAATGTGGAGAACGCGCTCGTTTATTCAGGGCTGCATGCCATTTGGGCGCATCGGGTTGCGCATCGCATGTGGGCCGTCCCCGCGCTACGCGGCCCGGCGCGAGTGCTCTCGCAGCTGACACGCTTCGTCACCGGCATCGAGATTCATCCCGGTGCCACCATCGGTCGACGGTTCTTCATCGACCACGGCATGGGCGTCGTGATCGGGGAGACGGCCGAGGTCGGTAACGACGTGATGCTCTATCACGGCGTCACTCTCGGTGGTCGCTCACTCGAGCAGGTCAAGCGTCACCCGACGCTGGGAGACCGGGTCACCGTCGGCGCTGGTGCCAAGATCCTCGGACCTGTCGTCATCGGTGAAGGTAGCGCTATCGGCGCCAATGCCGTTGTCACCAGAGATGTTCCGGCCGAATCCATCGCGACGGGTATCCCGGCGGTGGCGCGGCCACGGACCACCAAGGAAAAACTGGTGGACCCGAACAGTTACATCGACCCTGCGATGTACATCTGAACGTATTCCTCGGATGGCCACCCCTCGTGTAGACGACGGGTGGCCATCGGCGTCGGCTCAGGCGCGTGTCAGGTGCCACCCGCGACGTCCCAGTACGACGGCCGTCGCAGCGCCCAGTGCCGCTCCGATCAGGGGATAGCAGGCCAGGACGAGCCAGCGCGGTCCGTCCGATCGGGCGTCGAAAGCGATGTTCATCGACGACTCGTAGTCCCGAGCCATCTGGACGCCGCGCAGTGGTACGTAGGAACCCTGATAGACGATGGTCTTGTCTTGACTGGTCATCACGTCGATCAGACTGCCCACCAGGGGAATTCCCCCGACGACAAATCCCAGAACCGCCAGAATCACGATCAGTGCGCGCATCGAACGAGCCTATCGCCCGGCCGGAAGTTCAGACTGCGATCGACGGTTCTTCGGGCGTCGAGAGGGTCAGGATCGCCCGCACGACGCGTGGACTCTGCTCGAGTGAGCGCTCGAGTTCGCGCAACGTGTGGGCCACTCGGGATTCCGCGTAGTCACCGACCAGGTCGACGCTGGCCACCAGGTAGACCTGTCGCGGCCCGAGGTATTCCATACGCAGGAACGTGATTCGGTTGATCTCGGGCAGTTGGGTGAGAGCTTCGACGGCTGCTGCCCGCAGCGTCGGCGAGGCCTCTTCGCCGACCAGGAAGCGGCGGTTCCGATCTATCAGGATGATTGCGATGACCCCGAGGAGAATGCCGACGAAGATGGAGCCGAGGGCGTCGGGGATGGGTGAACCGGTGACCTGGTGCAACAGAACACCGACGAACGCGATGACCAAACCGATAAGTGCCGCAGCATCTTCGGCGAACACGGCCCGAGTCGTCGGGTCGGATGTGTTGAGTGCCTGGGTCATGACGTCGCGGTTCACGGCGGACGCTTCGTTTCGGAGTTGTTTGTACGCCTGCCGGAACGAGATGCCTTCGAGGATGAACGAGACGCCGAGGACGGCGTAGGCGACACCGAAGTCGGAGGCCGGTTCGGAATGGAACAGTTCCTGGATGCCGTGGGTGATCGAGACACCCGCGCCGAGTGCAAACAGTCCGAGGGCGGCGAACATCGACCAGATGTATGCCTCCCGGCCGTACCCGAGTGGCTGGTCTCGGTCGGGAACCCTTTTCGAGCGGCGGTTCGCGATCAGCAACAGCACTTCGTTGCCGGTATCGGCCCAGGAGTGGGTGGCCTCTGCGACCATCGATGCAGATCCGGTGACGATGGCGGCCGCCGTCTTGGCACCGGCGATCAGCGCGTTCGCCGCAAACGCCAGTACGACCGTCGTGGTGCTCTCGTCGGCCGATGCTTCCGTTTCGGTGCTCACGATTCTCAGGCTAGGCGGGTGGCGACGGTTTCGTGCGGTGACGCTCGGCGACGGAGCGCAGCAGTGTGTCGACGGCGTCGTGGAACTGCGTCAGGCCCGGCTCTTCGACGGGAAAGTGCCCGCACCCGTCCAGCATCACGAATTCGGTGGGTGCGTTGATGCGGCGGAGGAACTGCAGGCTCAGTTCGGGTGGCGTCCATCGGTCGTCGGCCGGGTGGGTGAGCAGAACGGGCGTCGTCCGAAATGCTTCGGGTGCGGTGTGCTCGAACGAGAAGTAGCTGCTGAGGAATCCGAGTGGCACCCGAACACCGCCACCGCGCGGATCGGTTGCGCACAGCGTCGCGAGTTCACGGTTGCTGCTCATGTTCGCGACGTCGGCGACCCAACGGATGGGCACGCGGATACGGCCCACCAGTCGTTCGGTGCGGCGCATCAGGGGAGCGCCGTAGACACCCATCGGGCCGAACCGCGCCGCGGCAGCTCTGGCCGACGGATTCGAGGGATCGAGCAGACAGGTGGCGACGACGGCGTCGGCCAGACCGGTCCGCGCGGCCACCTCGTAGGCCAGCAGACCGCCGATGCTGGCTCCCAACAACACCAGCGGCCGATCGTCGGCTGCCTTCTCGGCCCGGACGAGATCGCAGAGGAGATCGACCCACTGCTCGTACCGGACGCCGGCGGGATCGGCTACGACGGTGTCGCCGTACAGCGGAAGGTCAGGGAAGAGGACTTCGGCTCCGAGTTTCACGCCGATCCCGGCGAACGGCCACAACGCGCCCGAGTAGCCGCCGGCGCCGTGGATGCCGAGAACACGAACCGGCGCGTCTGGAACCACGGCCCGTGCGACGTGGACGGTGTTGCCGTTCCACTCCCACCACGTCGTGGTCGGCGCCGGCATGTGGTCGGTGTACCGGTCGGGCATAAACTTCGAGTAATCGGCGCTGGTCACCTACACAATTCTCGGTATCGGCGTCGCGGCTGACAACTCGCATCGGAGGACCGTGTCGACTCGACGGAAAAGGCCCTCCCAGCAGCGCTCGAGGGCTACCTACGACGCGATCCTGGAGGCAGCTACTCGCGTTTTCGCTTCGGAAGCCATGGCAGCGACCACCAACCGGATCGCTGACGAAGCAGGGGTGTCGGTGGGCTCGCTCTACCAGTATTTCGGCGACAAGTACGAGATCCTCTCGGAGTTGGCGAACCGTCACGTGAGTGCTGCGCGGGAGAGTTTTGCGCTCTGCCTTGCCGACATCGTCGAGCGCGAACTCTCCCTGGACGAGGCCGTCCGGATGTTGGTGGAGTGCGCGGTCGAAGTGAACAGTAAGCCGCGGGAGTTCTTTCACCTGCTCTACGATCAGGTTCCGCGTACGCGTGAGCTCATCGAGCAGGTCGAAGGAATGAATCGGCAACTGGTACTGGGTTTTTCGGAGTACTTGCAGAGCCGCGGTTTCAGTGCGGAGGATGCGTTGCTGACGTCGCGGCTGACTGTGACTGCCGTGGACAGCCAGGTGCATCGGGTTGTGCTGGAATCGGATTCACCCGAAGAACTTCGAGTGCGAACGGAAGCCGTCGTGCGGCAGGCGAGATCGATGATCGCGTCGGAATCCTGATCCGGTGTGCGGAATGGTGACCACAGTCCGTTATGGTTCTGACGTCATCATCGAGGTAATGGGAAGTCGGTGCAATTCCGGCGCGGTCCCGCCACTGTGAGGTCGTCCCTGCGTCGACCGTAGCCAGATACCACCCTCGTTGACGTTGTGTCATGCCACGAGGATGGATCGGTCACACCATGAATGCTGTTGGCGGAGCTCTGTCTCCACCTACCCACCTGCCTTCGCCGAAGGCTGGTGCGCCTCGAGGACGGCTCAGTCCGGGTATCGTGCTGCCCGCTCTGCTGGTCGTCACCGTGCTCTCTGCTGTGTGCGCGTTGGCATTCGGATCCGAGATGCTCCCCGTGTCCACTGTGGTGGACGTGGTGCACTCGCGCTTCGGAGGCCCACCCGTCACGCGTTCCGAACTTGCGATCGTGTGGGGGATCAGAGCACCTCGGGTACTGCTCGGTCTGGCCGTCGGCGCTGGTCTTGCCGTCGCCGGCGCGGTGGTGCAAACCCTCGTCCGTAACGCTCTCGCCGATCCCCACCTGCTGGGAGTGTCGTCCGGCGCGAGTGTCGGTGCCACCGCCGTCATCACCACCGGACTGTTCGCCGGCGCGGGAGTGTGGGCGCTCAGTTTCGGCGCGATGATCGGGGCGTTGGGAGCTGCGATTCTCGTCTTCACCATCGCGACGCTGCAAGGCGGTATCACTCCACTGCGATTGGTTCTGACCGGTACCGTTACCGCATCCGCCCTGTCGGCGATCGCGAGTTTTCTGGTGCTGCGTACCAATGATTCCCAGGCCGCGCAGTCCGTATTGTTCTGGCTCCTGGGAAGTTTGGCCGGGGCATCCTGGGACAAGTTGTGGGCGCCGGTCATCGTTGTGTTCCTGCTGACGGCAGCGGTGTTCGCGCTGCACGGTTGGCTGGACGCGCTGGCGGCCGGACCGGACGTCGCGGCTTCGCTCGGTATTCCCATCCGAACCCTGCGAAACGTGCTGTTCGGCGTGCTGGCAGCGTTGGTCGGCACGATGGTTGCGGTGTCCGGCGCGATTGCCTTCGTAGGCTTGGTCATACCGCACGTCACACGCATGCTTGTCGGAGCCAGACATCGAGTGGTGTTGCCGGCGGCAGCGCTGATCGGCGCGTCGTTCCTGGTGTGGGTCGACGTCGTGGCGCGGACCTCGTTGCGGCCGACCGAGATCCCGCTGAGCGTGGTGACCGGGGTGATCGGTGCACCGCTGTTTCTCCTGCTTCTCGGCCGTCGGCGCTACCGATTCGGTGGCAGTTCGTGAGCGCCCGAGCCCTGGCGCTGACCGCGTCCGGAGTAGTTGTCCGCATCGACCGTCGAACCATCGTCAAAGGCGTCGACATCGCGGCCGACGCCGGCGCAGTGGTCGGCGTGGTTGGTCCGAACGGCTCGGGCAAGTCGACGTTCTTGCGTGCTCTCGCCGGTCTCGGGCCGATCGCCGGCGGTGACATTCGTGTCGGCGGCGACTCCGTGCACGCGATGTCCGCGCGGTCGAGGGCCAAAGCCATTTCCTTTGTGGCGCAGGAAGAGCAGAGTCCTGCCGATTTGTTGGTTCACGAGTACGTGAGTCTGGGCCGCACACCACATGCAAAGCCCTGGAGCGTCGGTGGAAAGCACGAGAATGCCGTCGTCGATCGTGCTCTGGGCGAGGTCGGAATGATCGAGCACCGGTTCTCTTCGATGGACACGCTTTCCGGCGGTGAGCGTCGGCGGGTGTTTCTCGCCCGAGGTCTCGCGCAGGACGCCGGTGTGCTCATCCTCGACGAGCCGACCAATCATCTCGACATCCGGCATCAACTCGAACTGCTCGATCTGGTCCGGTCGTTGGACCGGACGGTGATCATGGCACTGCACGACCTCGATTTGGCTGCGGCAGTGTGCGATCGGGTGCTCGTGCTCGCGGATGGAGTGGCCAGGGCGTTCGGACATCCATCCGACGTACTCACCACCTCGGTGGTGGCAACTGTCTTCGGCGTCGAGACTTTCGAGCTCGTGAACCCCGCGACAGGCCGTTCACACCTCGTATTCGAATCACGAAATTCTCAACTACAACAATCATTTTCGGAGAGTGCACTTTGATACATGTCAAGACCCGCGGGTCGTTCGGTGCGGTTGTAGCCGCGACAGCGTTGTTGACAGTTGCCGGCTGCTCGGCAACTGCACCGGTGGACGAAGCCGCGGACAAGACTTCGGTGACATTGGAGAACTGCGGAACGGAAAGCACTTTCCAGCTTCCGATCGAGAACGTCGTTGCGACAAGCAATGCGGCCAATATCGGCACCATTCTCCGAGTCGGCGGTTTGGAGCGTCTCGCTGCCGTCGTGTTGAACACGAACAACGACGCGGTCATGGAGTCGATGTTCGGCCCTGGAATTGCGGATGTCCCACACCTGGACGGAACGATCACGATGGAGACGATTCTGGGTAAGCAGGCTGACCTGGTGGTCGGCTCCTACAGTGGCTTGTTCAAGGGAGCCTCCGGTGTGACGCCGGAATCGCTGCAGAGCAACAACATCGACTCATACGTGATCTCCGATAGTTGTCGGCAGAGCGCGGCAGCGGATTCCGCGCTCGGAACGATGGGGCCGTGGGATGCCCTCCGTGCGGACGTGACCAATTATGGAAAGCTGTTCGGTACCGAGGACACCGCCGCCGAGGCGCAGACCGAATTGGATTCGCGTTTGGCGCGTCTGGAGTCGGCGCCGGATGCCGCCGACAAGCCGAAGGTGCTGATCTATGACAGCGGTGAGGAAGATCTGTACACCAGTGGAGGCAACGGAGCCCCCAACGGAATCATCGACGCGGCCGGGGGAACCAATGTGTTCGCCGACGTCGACAACACCTGGTTCAAGGCGAGCTGGGAGACCGTCGCGAAGTCCGAACCCGACGTCATCGTGATCATGGACTACAAGAAGAGTGCCGACGAAGTACAGGGCAAGATCGACGCGATCAAGAGCCGAGAAGGCCTGCGTGACCTCGACGCAGTCAAGCAGAACCGTTTCGTCGTACTCCCGCTCGCCATGTTCACCAGTGGGTTCCCCAATATCTACGGCGCGGAACAGTTGCGCGCGAAGATCGAAGAGTTCGGGCTGGCTCCGTCGAGCAGCATCGACTGGACAACCGCGCCGTCGGCATGAGCAACAACCGGTGCTCGCGTCGGGTGATTGTCGTCTTACGGCCGACTGTCAGCGGCCTGGACGAGTCGGCTGCACGACGGATGCTCGACGCTGTTCGGGCCGGCACCGACGCCGACGTTCGCGTTGCGTACCTCGATGTCTCCTCGCCGAGCCTTCACGAGGAACTCGATCGAGCCCATGTCGATGACGTCGACAAGGTCGTGTTGATTCCAGTTGCGGTGCCGAGGGATCGGTACCTGCTCACGTGGACAAGCAAGGCGGTTGCGAACTGGCGCGAAACCCGAATCGACGCCGAACTGGAAGTGACGCTCCACGAATCGGAAACGCTCGAAGGTGCGGTGGCCGCGCAGTTGATCGACGAACTCGACTCGGCGGGAAAGCCGATCACCGCGAGTCCGGCGTCGTATCGCAGTCCGGCGTGGTCCGTGATCGAGCAGCACGATAGGCATCTGTTGGTGTGCAAGGGCCCTCGCTGTATGGCGTACGGAGCAGGACCGCTTCACCGGGCCATGAGTGCGGCGGCCAAAGGCACTTCGGCAAAGGTGACCGGAACCGGTTGTCTGAGCCCGTGCAACCTGGGGCCGTTGGTGATCGCGAACCCCGGCGGCACCTGGTTCGGGCACGTGGACGCCGGTGACGCTGAAGCATTGGTCGCAGGTCAGGAGAATCAATTGGCGGATCACGTTCTGGACCGGTAGATATAGGTCGGCGAAACAGAGAACCCGCTGAGCGCGAAGTGCGCTCAGCGGGTTCTGTTGTCCTGTCTCAGGAACCGAAGGGAAGGGTTCCCGGCGGGATCTGGTATCCACTGCTGCCGACGGAGGCGCTGCCCCAGAGTGCGAGGAAAGCGTTGATGGCGTTGGTGAGCATATGAATGTCCTTTGTGAGATGACTGATTCGTTTTCGACGGTACCGGGTGGATCTGTGGATTCGCTGGGAGTTGGCACCCATTTCACGGGGTTGGCACCCCGGGGGGCCGGGGGGGACGGGGGCCCACTGTCCGGCAAGGGGGGCCACACCCCGGGGGGGGCGCCCACCGGGCCCGGCGGCCGGGGGTCGG
>NZ_CAURKP010000007.1:0-93470 GCF_963525155.1 uncultured Rhodococcus sp. | reverse complement strand
GACCAGGCGAGCCGTTCCGGTGCCGTCACGGCCATGACCGGGTCGAGGATTACCCCCTGCGCGCGCGCCTTCGGGTCGAACAATGCCAGCCGTTCTCCGGTCTCCGGATCGCGCACCGCAGCACCAGCTTTCGCGTAGGCGCTCGTCGGAGTGCTGGGGACGACCCACTGCGGTAGCTTCGGAGCCGACAGGCGCGGGCTCGTAAGTTTTCCGTCGGCTCCGCGCTGGGTGCACAGCTCGCGGATGTCCTTGTCCTCGGCCAGCAGAATGGACGATGCACGCGCGGTGACGACCGACGATCCACCGCCGACTGCGATGATCGCGTCTGCTTTCATGTCTTCGAGGTACTGACGCGCGTCGTTCACCGCCGGGAGCGGGCTGTGCTCGACGACGCCGTCGAACAGCCCGACGAGTTTCGATCCCAGGGCGTCGTACAACCGCTGCATCGCCTCGGGGTAGTCGAGGATGGGCTTGACCGTGATCACGACCGCTCGGCTCGCTCCGACGCGGTCGAGCTCACGGGGAAGCGCGGACATGGCCTTCTCGCCGGCAAACGTGCGGAAGGCAGATGTCGCGTGGCGCAATTCGAGGTTCGGAGTGTCGGTCATGTGTGTGTTTCGCTTTCTCGAAGTTCTGGATTGTCAGTCAAAAGGTGACGGTCAGAAGGTGAAGACGCCCTTGCCGGACGTCTGCTTGTCGAATTCCGCGTATGCCTCCACGGCGTCGGCGAGGGTCCAGCGATGACTGAAGAGATCATCGACCGGCAGATGGTGCCGATCGACGAAATTCGCGCACTGAATCTGCTGAACGCTCGACAGCGACCACGACGTGGCAATGGTGATCTGACGCGAGAGGAATTTGCGGACGTCGACCTCGATGCGACCGCCGAGACCGACGACGCCCAGTCGGCCCCACGGGGCGAGAGATTCCAGCGCGGCAGTCGCTGCGGCCGTCGCACCGGAAGTTTCGATCGCCACCGTGGCTCCGCCGCCGGTGAGTTCCTTGATCATCGCTACCGGGTCCACCGAGCCCGAGTTGATCGTCTCCGCGGCCCCGAAGGCACGGGCCTGTTCGAGTCGGCTGTCGGCGAGATCGACTGCGATGACTCGAGCGCCGCGCGCAGTGGCCAGCATCGTGGCGGATAAACCGACCGGTCCCTGGCCGAACACGACGAGGTCCGCCCCACCGACGTCGCCCACCCGATCGAGTGCGCCCCAGGCGGTGCCCGTACCGCAACCGATGGCGGCCGCCGCGATATCGGACAAGCTGTCGGACAGCGGCAGGACGGACTGCGTAGACACTGTCATGAAAGGAGCGTGCGCACCGTGTGCCGACTTGCCGTACACCGTCGCCGGACCGGTAGTGCACATCTGTGTCCACCCCGACCTGCAGGCCTCGCAACCGCCGCACCCGGCGTAGTGATGGACCATCACGCGTTGGCCGACGGCGAACCGCACGGGGTCGACGCCGGCACCGAGTTCCTCGATCACACCCGCCGGCTCGTGGCCGCCGATACACACCGGCGCGTCGGGCGCGCTCGCCTCTGCTCGGTAATAGTGGAGGTCGGACCCGCACATTCCGGAGGCAGTTACCCGAAGCAACACCTCGCCCGGACCAGGCTTCGGATCGGAGAAATCGCGCAACGAGATCTGCCGACCGCCTTCGAATACCAAGCCCTGCATCATGATCTACCTTTCGATTGCCTTCTTGGTTACAAAACTCAGATCGCGCCTTCGAAGTGGAGGGCTGCGACCTCGTCCTCCGTCATTCCAAGTTCGTCCCGCAGGATCGTGTCGGTGTCGGCACCGAGTCCGTGCGCACGATCCGGCTCGACCATCGGCGAGTCGGACAAAAACAACGGGCTGCCCAGCGTCAACCACTTACCCGACTCGTCGTCCATCCACCTCAGCACCCCACGCGCCTGAACGTGCGGATCATCCATCAGTTCGGCGAGGCTGAGCACCGGCGCGGTCGGGATCCCCGTCCTCGACAGAAGGTGTGCGACTTCCTGCTTGGTGTGCGCTGACGTCCACCGCTCCACCAGCACGTCCACCTCGTCCGAGTGCGCTGTACGACCCGACATGGTGCTGTACCGATCGTCCTTGGCATCCGGGTCGTCCATGACTCCGCACAACCTCTCCCAGTGAGATTGGGTGGGACACAGCACTGTCACCCAGCCGTCGGTGGTCCGGTACGCGTTGTAGGGCACCACGGCGAGCCCGCCGTGCCGGTTGCCCGTGCGCTCGGGCATGGCGCCGTTGCTGTTGATGTGACCGGCAATGTTCGACGACAGCGCCGGAAGGATCGCATCCTGCAGCGCGACCTCGACGTGTTGTCCGCGGCCGGTGTGTTCACGTTGATACAGCGCGGCCAGGACCCCGCTGAACATGTGGGTGCCTGCCATGAAATCCACGACTGACGGTCCGGTGCGCACGGGTGCGCCTTCCATGAACCCCGTCGTGCTCATGATCGCGGTGCGGGCCTGAATTGTCAGATCCATCGCGGGTTCACCCGCATAGGGTCCGAACGATCCGAAGCCGGTTCCCGACGCCATGATAAGCCGTGGGTTGATCGCGCACAGAGCGTCGTATCCCAGCCCGAACCTGTCCATCGCGCCGGGCGAGAGGTTCTGGATGAGAACGTCGGCTTGCTCGACCAACTTGCGAACGATCTCTTGCCCCTTGGGATGCTTGAGGTCGACCTTCATCGCCCGTTTTCCGGAGTTCAGCATGGTGAACTGCACGGATGAGCCGTCGTGGTCGGCGCTCGGCAGCCGGCGGTAGGGATCGCCCTCGGGAGCCTCGATCTTGATCACGTCTGCGCCCAGACGAGCGAGCAACATGGAGCAGTAGGGGGCGAAGTAGAACTGACCTACACAGATGACCTTCACACCGCTGAGTGCCGGCATCGGCAGACCTCCAACTTCGTATTTACGGACAATGGTTTGTTATTCAGAACACTAGGACGGCCGCAACGTGCTGTCAATCACTGGGCGTCAAGTGGTCCACGCTGCAACATCGAGAGATCGTGAGCCTTGACACAGTCCGCAGGCGGTCGATACGTTCAAAGTATCCATAAATCAGGACTGATGTTTCTATATAAGAACACAAAATGGAGTGAGAACGAATCCAGTCATTCCTTCGGGGCCGACTCACCCCACCTGCACGAGACAACCGATTCGATCACTGCCCGCATAAGCGTGGACCGAAAGATCAATTCAAGAGGAGAAACGATGTCGCTCTCACTAGCAAATGCTTGGGCGTACCCGGAGAGCCTGAAGGAAGCGGACAGCGTGCCGATGCTCGTCGACGGCGCCTGGATCGAGGCCGCATCCGGCGAGACGTTCCCGACCTACGACCCGGGCACCGGTGAGGTGATCGCGAACGTGGCGCTCGCCGGGGAAAAGGACACCGATTTCGCAGTCGCTGCGGCGCGGCGCGCGTTCGACGAACAACGGTGGATGCGCCTGGCTCCTCAGCAGAGGGGCGCGATCCTCTGGCAGGCCGGGCAGATCATGCGGGACAACGCGGATGCTCTCGCCGCGCTGGAGAGCCGCAACATGGGAATTCCCGTTCCGCAGGCACGGTCGATGGTGCTCGAAGCGGCGGCTCAATATCAGTACTACGGCGGCTGGGCGGACAAGATCCACGGTCACACCATCGATCTGGGACCCGGGGAGAAGCGCATCCAGGGTTACACGCTCCGCGAGCCGGTCGGCGTCATCGCGATGATCGTCCCCTGGAACGCTCCCATCATCTCTGCATCGAAGAAGCTCGCTCCCGCCCTTGCGGCCGGGTGCACGTGCGTGCTCAAGCCCGCCGACGAAACCCCACTGACTGCGCTGTGGCTGGGACAAATTCTCACCGAGGCCGGCGTGCCCGACGGCGTGGTGAACGTGATCACCGGCCCCGGTCCGACAGTGGGCGCTGCCCTGACTGCCCACCCGGATGTCGACGCCGTGGCGTTCACCGGTTCCACCGACGTCGGCCGAACCATTGTCCACGCGTCGACAGGCAACATGAAGAAGCTCTCGCTCGAACTCGGCGGCAAGTCGCCGGTCATCGTGATGCCTGACGCCGACCTCGCCGCCGCAATTCCCGGAGTTGCGGGTGCGGTGTTCTGGAACACGGGCCAGGTGTGTGCTGCAGGAACGCGACTGTTCGTTCACGAGTCGGTCTACGACGAAGTGGTCAACGGTGTCGCGGCCGAGGGCCGCAAACTGCGCATCGGATACGGAACCCAGCCCGACGTGGATCTCGGACCGTTGATTTCCCGCAAACAGCTCGACCGAGTCACGTCCTACGTCGATGCCGGTGTCAACGCCGGCGCAACCGTCCTCTCCGGTGGCAACCGCGTAGGCGACGCAGGGTACTTCTTCGAACCGACCGTACTCGTCGACGTCGATCAGTCGATGAGCGTCATGCGCGAGGAGATCTTCGGACCGGTCCTCGGCGTGATGCCGTTCTCGGACATCGACGAAGCAGTGGCGCTCGCCAACGACAGCTCCTATGGGCTCGCTTCGAGTGTATGGACAGCGGACGGCTCGGTCGGCCACTCCATTGCCCGACGTCTACGCGCGGGCCGCGTGGGAATCAACGTCCATCGCGCCGGTGGTGTGTACATGCCTGCGGGCGGCTACCGGCAGTCGGGATGGGGCCGAGAGAACGGACTGGACGGCCTCGACAGCTACCTCGAGACGAAGTCCGTGGTGTCGACGCTGGCGTAATCCGCCATTGACCACAACAGATACGGCATATAAGTTCTTAAATACGAACTTTCTTTTCTAATTACGGATGGACACTATGACGCAGACTGCAGAACCTGAAATCGGCAAGAGCCTGGCAGAGGGCAAGTTCACGGACGAGATGCTCGAGAAGATGCGTGCATTGATCGGCACCGAGCTACGCACGGCCGGTTCCGTGAACAACGAATACGCCACACGTTTGGCAATCCTTCGGTTCGCCGAGGGCATCGGCGACGACAACCCGCTGTGGACGGACGAGGCATACGCCGCCGGCACTGCGCACGGCGAACTCATCGCTCCCCCGAGTTTCATCTTCGCCTGCCTCGGCTCCGTCCAGGTCGGATGGCCCGGACTGGGCGGCTTCCACGCCGAGACCAACATGGAGTTCCACCACCCCATCAAGGTCGGGGACAAGATCACCGCGCGCGTGGTGTTCGACGGATTCGACGGGCCCATCGACGCCAGCAAGTTCGCCGGCCGCCGCATCAAGGATTACCTGCGGCAGGAATATCGGAACCAGAACGACGAACTTGTCGCCACGTTCATCTGCTCCCGCATGCGATTCGAGCGCACCGAGATGCAGGCCAAGCGAGAGTCACGCAAGATCGAACTGCCGCACCCGTGGACCGATGCCGAACTGGCGAGGGTCGACGCCGATGTGCTGGCGGAGTCGCCACGCGGCGCCGAGAAGCGCTACTGGGACGACGTTCAGGTGGGCGACGACCTCGGCATCATCACCAAGGGCCCGATCGGTCTGACGGACGAGATCGCGTTCGTCGCCTCCGGTGCCGCACCGATCCCCCGGCTCGCCGCACACGGTGTCGCTCTGCGCCGATACAAGAAGCATCCCAAGTGGGCATTCCGAGACCCGAACACGCACGCACTCGAGCCCGTGTACTCGGTCCACTACAACGATTACGCCGCGAGCCTCCAGGGCGCACAGATGGCCTATGACGTGGGCATCCAGCGCACCTGCTGGCAGATTCATCACCTGACCAACTGGATGGGCGACGACGGGTTCTTGAAATCGCTGCACGACCAGTACCGTTCGCATGTCTACCTCTCCGACGTGGTCAGGCTCGGGGGCAAGGTCACGGAAAAGCTTGTCGACGGCGACGGCGATCATGTGGTCAAGGTCGAGACCTGGGCGACCAACCAGCGCGAGCAGTCCGTGATGCCCGGTTCGGCGGTCATCCGTCTCCCCCACCGCGCCGAGGCGGCTGCGAAGTGACCACGACGCAAGCAGCGAGATCGGCCACGTCGAAGTCCGAAAGATGGGGCTCCGACATCGAACCCGTGACGGTCGGCGACCTGACATTCCGGATGTACTCCGAGCGTCCGCACCGGCTGGGATCGCTCCTCACGTTTGCGTCCCGGTGGGGGGACCGCGCGCACATCGTGCAGGGTGAGCGGGTGGTGACGTTCGAGCAGTTCCGCGCATCGGTCGATGCCCGCGCCCACGAGTTCACCTCTGCCGGAATCGGATCCGGCGATCGGGTCGTTCTGCTGGGGTTCAACAGCCCGGAGTGGATCGTCAACTTCTGGGCCACCGTGGCTGTGGGCGGCGTCGCCGTTCTCGCCAATGCGTGGTGGAGCGAGGAAGAGTTGGTCAGCTCCCTCGAACTCGTGGAACCTGTGTTGGTCCTCGCGGACGAGCGCATCGCTTCCCGCGTTCCGGACCGATACAAGGTCGCCACGTGGTCGCCCACGGCCGATCCGTCGCCGACCGCAGCCACTCCGTTCGTTGACCCGGGCACAGCCGAAGAGGACCCAGCGGTGGTGATTTTCACGTCGGGAACCTCGGGCAAGCCCAAAGGTGTTGTCCTGTCTCACCGTTCATTGCTCTCCGGACTGCAGATGCTGCTCGACATCACCCGGCGACTACCCCACCTGGTCGACGAGACGGCCGGCGAGTCCGCGCTGCACACCGGTCCGATGTTCCACGTCGGCGGCGTCCAGACCCTGCTGCGGGCAATCTGCGTCGGAGACACGCTTGTCATGCCTGCCGGCCGATTCGACCCCGCCGAAGCCATCCGGCTCGTCGAGGACTGGAAGATCCGACGATGGAGTGCGGTGCCCACCATGGTCACCCGCGTGCTCGAACATCCCGACGTTCGGACTCGTGACCTGACGACGCTGCGAGCTGTCACCGTCGGCGGAGCCCCTGTCGGCGCAGAGTTTCTCGAACGACTGCGCACCGGGTTGCCCGGCGTCGAACCTCGCGTCGCCACCGGCTACGGACTGACCGAGAACGGCGGCCAGGGAGTGGCGGCGTCCGGCAAGGACACCGTCAAACACCCAGGGACGACCGGA
Source organism: uncultured Rhodococcus sp. (assembly GCF_963525155.1). NCBI lineage: Bacteria > Bacillati > Actinomycetota > Actinomycetes > Mycobacteriales > Nocardiaceae > Rhodococcus > uncultured Rhodococcus sp. The sequence goes on along the minus strand of NZ_CAURKP010000007.1, from coordinate 86,413 downwards.
CGGGCTCTGCCGTGCGTCGAGATCTCCATCGCACCGCGACCCGAACTCCCCGACGGTGAGATCCTGCTGCGCAGCCCCACCCAGATGCTCGGTTATCTCGGCGAAATCGAATCCCCGATCGACAGCGACGGTTGGTTGCACACCGGCGACCTGGGACACCTCGACGACGAGGGGTACCTCTGGATCACCGGCCGATCCAAGGACATGATCATCCGGGGCGGCGAGAACATTGCCCCGGCTTCTGTCGAGGCCGCACTCGTACGCCTGCCCGAGGTCAAGGACGCGGTCGTCTTCGGGGTACCGCACTCGGATCTCGGTGAGGAAGTGGCGGCGGCTCTCGTACTCGAGTCCGATGTCGACCCTACGCAGTTCGGTGATCGACTGCGCGGCACCATCGCCTCGTTCGCCGTCCCCACGCGATGGATCGTCGTCACCGAGGATTTTCCGGTCAACCACGCAGGCAAGATCGACAAGAACGCCGTCATTGCCGATGCACGCACGAAGGTGGAGTCTCGATAACGACTACAGCCGAGGCCGTCACCACCGAGACGATCGCAGTCGATGTGCAAGGCAACGTCGGGATCGTCGAGATACGCCGCGGGCCACACAACTTCTTCGATGAGAACAGCCTGAAGGAGTTGGCGGACGCGCTCGTCAACCTCGACACAGATCCATCCGTGCGCGTCGTGGTTCTGTGCGCGGAGGGCAAGAGCTTCTGCGCGGGCGCCGATTTGCGCGGCGTCGATCAGCATATGCTGCGACGCGTCTATCGCGCGGCGTCGCAATTGTTCACCACTCGCAAACCGATCATCGCGGCCATTCAGGGCGCGGCGGTCGGCGGCGGACTCGGACTCGCGATGGCGGCGGATTTCCGCGTGGCCGGGCCCAGGGCACGGCTCACTGCGAACTTCGCTCGTCTGGGCTTTCATCACGGGTTCGGACTGTCGGTGACGTTGCCGGCGGCAATCGGCCAGCAATACGCACTCGACTTGCTGTATTCCGGCCGCAATGTCGACGCGGCGGAAGCGCTCGCGCTCGGGCTCGTCGACCGAATCACCGAAGATGATCCCCGCACCACGGCTATCGACTGGGCGACGGATATCGCCCGGTCGGCGCCGTTGTCCCTCACCGCAATCAGGTCCACCCTCCGGCGTGACCTGGCCTCGCGTGTGGTCGCAGCGCTGGACGAGGAAGCTACGGCACAGACCGCACTTCTTCACTCTGCTGACTTCGCTGAAGGTGTAGCCGCATCCATCGGGAAGAGACCACCGGAATTCAGCGGATCATGATCGCCGACCTGCGGCGGACGAGGACCTACAGTGAGGATGAGGTTAAATGGTGGCTGTGACCGAGGAACCGAGTGCAGGCCAAGACCGCGAACCTCAGAACCATCGCACGATCGACCGTGTGACACGCATCCTCGAAGAGGTCGTCTACAACCCCGGCATGACCTTCGCCGAGCTGTCCCGCGCGATCGACGCGCCGAAGAGCTCCGTGTACGGCTTCATCCGTGGTCTCGTCGCCGCAGGTTGGTTGTATCAGGACAACACTCGTTTCTACATCGGACCCGCGTTGCACGGCTTGACCTTGGCCAGTGGACATCTGCGCGCCGGGTCCGTCACCGACGCCGATCTGCAGGCGCTACACGAGGCGGCCGGAGTCACCGTGTTCCTCGGAGTTCAGGCGGGAGACGATCTCATCTACGTCTCCGAGGTCGGTGCCGATCTCCTCGCGGGTTTCGCAGCTCGGTCCAACATCCGACGCGGGTTGCTCGAGACAGCCGGCGGCAAGGCGTTGCTCGCGGAACTGGCCCCCGAACATCGCGACGCCTATTTGCGTCGGCGTGGGCGCGAGGAGAACGATCTAGTCGACGAATTCCTCACCCAGTACGACGACATCAAACGCACCGGAATCGCCCAGAACACCTTGCACAACGGCACCCGCTACGCACTCGCCACCGTCGTGCGCGGCCCGAACGGGAAGGCGGCGGCCGAAGTCACTCTGGTCGGCCCCACGTCCCGCATGGAGCCTCGGGCGGACGAACTTCGCGCCCTGCTGCTCGAACATGTTCAGAAGTGGCAGAACCGCGCCACGAAGACCCGTTGAATCGTTGATTCAACGGGCGCCCGTTTCACATCGGGCGCAACGACTCGTCGAGCGTGAGCCATAGCGGCTCACCGGTGGATATCTGAATCTGATCCGCCTCGGACCTGGGTATGCCATGCAGGTGAATCAACAACGTGCGCAGCACATTCCCGTGAGCGACAACCAAAACTGTCTTTCCCGACCGTAGGTCGGGAACAACGGAGCCCGTCCAGTGCGGCAGCAGCCTGGTCGTGACGTCGTGGAGCGATTCCGTCTTCGGCACATCCACGCATGACGATTGGTAACGGATCTCACGGTCCTGCCCCCATGGCGATCCCGGTTCGAGGGGAGGCGGCGCCTCGTCGAACGATCGACGCCATCGCTTGAATTGATCCGCGCCGAACTTGTCTCGAATATCCCCACGGCTGCAACCCTGCAGCGCGCCGTAGTGTCGTTCGTTGAGCCGCCACGTGCGGCGTACCGGAATCCAGTGGCGATCCGTCGTGTCGAGAACGGTGTTTGCTGTCGAGATCGCCCGTCGCAGAAGCGAAGTGTGTACGACATCAGGAAGGACGGCTGCCTTTGTGATTGCGTGGCCGGCGCGGATCGCCTCTTCGCGACCGCCATCGGTCAGTGGAATGTCCACCCATCCAGCGAACCTATCGTCGGCATTCCACGTGCTTTCGCCGTGGCGCAACAGGATCAGATGTGTGCCGGGCATACTGAATCTCCTCGTGTTCCACCGACGTCGATCGCCGCAGCGCCCCGGCGGGGCGCAGCGGCGATCGGGTCGGATTCTCTCAACTGGGGGTGGGGGCCGCGGATCGACGTGACACTTCATCCGAGTCGAGTTCGTACTGTTTGGTCTCACCGATCACGAGAACACAGATGATGGAGACCAAAGCGATGCCCGCCATAACACACCCGAATGCGAAGCTTCCCCAGGTGGAGATGATCGGTGTCGCGATCAGGGGCGGAATTGCTCCACCGAGCATTCCGGCCAGGCTGTAGCTCAATCCCGTTGCAGTATAACGGTATCGAGTCGCAAATTGCTCGGACAGGAATGCGCCGAGCGGCCCTGTCGCGAGCCCGGAGATGAACATCGTGACCGGCACGCCGAGGGCGAACGCAAGATGCGATCGGGTATCGAGAAGCGGGAACAGGGTCAGCGTCCAGATGACGGCTAGGACACCGGCGATCAAAATCATCCGGCGACGGCCGATACGGTCCGACAACACGGCACCGAGGAGAACGGCGACCGAAATCGCCACGCCGCCGAGAACGGCGATCGTCAACACGAACGGGCGTTCCAACTCCAGGGTGCCACTTCCGTAGCTGACCAGGTATGGGCCACCCACGTAGGTGAGCGACAGGGTCATCGCGGTGGCGCCGGTGGCCAACAGGATCTGCAGAGGCTGATGCTTGAACGCGTCGAAGAACGGGGTGCGGGTGACGCCTACGACCTTGGCTTGCTTTGCGAACACCGGTGTTTCGTCGATCGAGAGCCGAACCCAGAGGCCGACACCGATCAGTAGGAAGCTGGCGAGGAACGGCACACGCCAACCCCAGTTCAGGAACGTCTCGTCGCTCATCGTCAGCGCCGTGATCAGGAATGTGGCATTGGACAGGATGATGGCGATGCCACCGCCGAACGACGGGAAGGATGACCAGAAGCCGCGTTTGGCTTTCGGTGAGTGTTCCGAGACGAACAGGACTGCGCCGCCCCACTCGCCACCGGCCGCGAGCCCCTGCAAGATGCGCAGGAACACAATGATGATCGGTGCTGCCACACCGATCGTGTTCGCCGTGGGCATGAGACCGACCAGAACGGTCGAGATGCCCATCAGGAGCATCGTGGCGATCAGCGTCTTCTTACGGCCGATCTTGTCACCGAAATGGCCGAACAGAATACTACCGAACGGCCGGGCGACGAATGCCACACCGAGTGTCGCGAACGAAGCCACGGTTCCAGCTGCGGTGCCGAGCGCAGGGAAGAACAACGTCGGAAACACCAGTGCCGCAGCGGTTCCGTATATACCGAAATCGTAGAACTCGATGACGGTGCCGACGAAGCTGGCTGCAGCCACCTTCTTCATCTTCGGTGGCGTGGTAGCGCCGGTCGACGGTGGCGGCACGGCGGGATCCGTGACTGCGTCCGATCTCTGTGTCATGGGGTGTAGCTCCTAGTTGGAGGGAATGAATCAGTCGAGATGCCCACCGGCGCGAAGAACTTCCTCGGCTACCCGGAAAGCCTCTCCGGCGGCGGGAAGTCCGCAGTACACCGCGGTCTGGAGCAGAATCTCCTTCAGTTCGTCGACGGTGCACCCATTGGTGAGAGCGCCCTCGATGTGGTGTGCCAGCTGAGCCGGCCGATTCAACGCTGTCAGCATTGCGATGTTGAGAATGCTCCGCTGCTTGCGGCTGATGCCGTCACGTGACCAGGTGCGCCCGAAGCACACCTCCTCCGAGTAGTCCTGAATGACGTCGTTGAAGGAGTTGCGCTTCTTGTCCTTCTTCTCGACGTAATCGGGGCCCATCAGTTCGCCCAAGATCTGACGGCCGGTTTCTCTGGTGGTGCTCAACGCGTGCTCCTATGGGGTAGAGGGTAGGGGGAAGAATCAGCCGCGGTCGAGGACACTCTGGACCTCGTCGGCAGACAGCTTGATGGTGACGCCGGCGCGTTCGTTCTGGAGCTCCATCGGAGACTGCGAATCGCGTCCTCCCCATCCGCGCGAAAGCGCTTCCTTGAAGTCCGCCTGCGCGAGTTCGGCGAGCCGCATCGGAACGTCGTGCTCTTCGGCCAACTCGAGCGAGAGCCGAAGATCTTTGTCCGCCAACGCCAAAGCGAAGGAAGCCGGTTCGTACGCGCCCTGCAGGTACCGATCACCGATGCGGTCGAACGTGCGCGCGCGTCCGATGGCACCTTGACGCATCGCGTGCCAGAGCGACTCGGGCTCGACCCCGGCTTTCACACCCATTGTCATGACCTCGGCGATGGCCGCCCGGATGGTGATGCTGGCGCAGTTGTGGACGAGCTTGGCCACGTTGCCGGCTCCGACCTCTCCGACGTAGAGGACCTTGTCTCCGATGGCATCGAGGATGCTGCCGTGCTGTTCGAACGAATCCTTGTCACCGCCGATGTAGATAGCGAGCTTGCCCGACTTGGCCCCTTTGGGTCCGCCACTGACCGGTGCATCGAAGAGCTCGATCCCGGCCGCGCGGCATGCGACATCGACCTCTCGGACGACCGTCGGGGAGTTGGTGGTCAGGTCGTACCAGACGGCCCCGCGGTGCAGCGTGCTGATCAAACCGTTCTCGCCCAGCCCGACCTCTTTCATCTGGACCGGGCCAGGGAGGGAGGTGAAGACGATGTCGACCGACCTGCCGAGGTCCGCGATCGACTCCGCCCACGTTGCGCCGGCGTCGACGAACTCTGTTCCACGGTCACGATCGAGATCGAAGACGATCAGGTCGTAGCCCGCCTTCAGGAGGTTGTGCGCCATCCCTGACCCCATACCTCCGAGGCCGATGAACCCTACCTTCATGAGCGATTTCCTCTCCTGCGTCAACCAAGTACGACACTGAACGGCTCTCCGTATTGTGCGTATATACGTATTTGTGTTCCTTATCAGGAACCAATGTGAACACTAATGTGGTCGCAGTCACTCGTCAAGGTGCACGGATCTCGCTGTCACATATGCGCCCCCCAGGGAGCGCCCGACACGGAACAAGCAACGGGAACCAGATACGCGCCTTCGAGGACTGCGTGGATGAAACTCCCTACAGGCGTGGGTGTTTCAGCGCACGCGCAGTGGAGCCACCTTCAGGTCAACCGACGAACGCAATGCGCCCCGCACCTCGAGGTGCGGGGCGCATCGGGCGACCGTTACTTACCGTTGCGTCGCAAGCGTTCCTACGTCGAGCACCATTCGGTACCGAACGTCTCCGGCGGCGACGCGGTCGTACGCGCTGTCGATCTCGTCGGCGCCCACTGTTTCGATTTCGGCGACGATCGAGTGCTCGGCGCAAAAGTCGAGCATCTCCTGCGTTTCTCCGATTCCGCCGACCAAAGTGCCCGCCAGCGAGCGGCGGTTGTAAAACAACGAGAACACGTCCAAGCTGACCGGATTGTGCGGAACCCCGAGCTGAACGAACGTCCCGTCGAGGGCCAGCATCTTCAGAAACAAGTCGTAGTCGAGGTTTGCCGGCACGGTGGACACGATCAGTTCGAAGGCGCCTTCGAATTCCTTGAAGATTCCGGCGTCGGTCGACAGACGATAGTCGTCGGCGCCAAGCCTGATCGCGTCGTCATGCTTGTCCATCGTCAGATCGAACACTGTGGTGTGGGCTCCGAGAGCCCGAGCGATCGCCACTCCGACATGGCCGAGGCCGCCGAATCCGAGGATCGCTATCCGAGACCCCGGTCCCGCTTTCCAGTGTCGCAGTGGCGAATACATGGTGATCCCAGCGCACAGCAGTGGTGCTGCCTGGTCGAGCGGGATGGCATCGGGGATGCGCAGGACATATCCCTCGTCCACGACGATCTTCTCACTGTATCCGCCGAGAGTAATTCGCCCGTCTCGCCCCATGGAGTTGTAGGTGCGCACGTGATCTTTGCGGCAGTACGGTTCCAAACCCGCTCGGCAGTAATCACATTCGCGGCACGAGTCCACGATGCAACCGACGCCGACGCGGTCACCCACCGCAAACTTGGTGACATCGGAGCCGACCTTTGACACGACTCCGGCGATCTCATGTCCAGGAACGAGCGGATAGTGCGTGGTCCCGAACTCGCTCCGCGCCCGTGAAACGTCGGTATGACAGATCCCCGAGAATGCAATGTCGATCACCACATCTCCGGGACCAGGATCGCGTCGCTCGATCACCACTGCTTCGAAGGGAGCTCCCGGGGCAGACGTGGAGCGGGCATTCACTGTGAACATCTCGTTGACCTCGTTTCGAAACGTCTGCTGATCAGCCGACCGACTTGTACTCGAGGAACTCTTCGATACCGTACCGGCCGAATTCGCGTCCGATACCGGACAATTTGAACCCTCCGTGCGGAGCGTGCGGGTTGATCGGCGACCCGTTGATGCGTATACGTCCGGCACGCAGCCTTTTGGCGAGTGACTTCGCCCGCTCGGCGTCGCCCGCCCAAATCGCACCTGCAAGACCGTAATCGGTGTCGTTGGCGATACGGAAGGCGTCGTCCTCGTCGTCGAACGGCACGATGACGATGACGGGACCGAAGATCTCTTCGCGAGCGATACGCGAGGTATTGTCACCCGAAAATACTGTCGGGCGGACGAAGAAACCCGTCTCCAGGCCCTCGGGGGCTTCGGGTCCACCGGTCAGCAGACGGACGCCTTCGGACAGGCCGGACTCGATGTAACCCCGGATACGATCTCGTTGATTCACGTTGGCAACCGGCCCGAGAGTGGTGGCGGGGTCGTACGGGTCGCCAAGAACGAAACTCTCGGCCTTGCGTACGGCGAGTTCTTCCGCCTCGGCGAGTCGCGCGCGCGGAACCAGCATGCGCGAGAGACCACCACACACCTGGCCCGAGTTGCGGAACGCGTCGTCTATCCCGTCGTCGACGGCGGCAGCCAGATCGGCGTCCTCGAGAATGACATTGGCGGACTTACCTCCGAGCTCGAGGGCAACCTTCTTGACCGAGCGCGACGCCAATTCCATGACACGGCTACCAGCGCGGACTGATCCCGTCAGCGAGATCATGTCGACGAGCGGGTGCGTCACCAATGCTTCGCCGACGACCGGTCCATCGCCGGAGACGAGGTTGAACACACCGTCCGGCAGTCCGGCCTCGGCAACCATCTCGGCGAAGATGAACGAACTCAGTGGCGCAACTTCGGTGCCCTTGAGAACCACGGTGCAACCGGCTGCAATAGCCGCTCCCGCCTTCATGCAGACCATGCGCATCGGTCCGTTCCAAGGCGTGATCGCGGCGACCACGCCGGCGGCGTCTCGCGTCACCGTCGTGTTGCCGATCTCCTCGTCCCAGACAATGGTCGGCAGGCTCTCTGCAATGCTCTCTAGGTCCTGCACTGCTCCTGCTGCCTGGGAAACCGCTGCGATGTGGGCGGGTTGTCCGATCTCGCTCACGATGGCCGCCGTGATCTCATCGGCCCGGTCGGCGGTGAGCTTCGCCAGCTTCTGCAGCACCGCAATGCGCTCCTCCACCGAAGTCCGGGACCAGGCGGGAAACGCGGCCGCAGCCGCTTTTACTGCCTTGTCTACGTCCTCCACCGTGCCCGCCGGAATCGTCGCAACGGGCTCCTCTGTCACCGGGTTGATGACGGTGAGGACATCGGTCCCCGTAGACGGCACCCACGCGCCGTTGATGTAGATCTGATCGCGTTCGATCACCAGACACACTCCTCGATCACCGAAATGGCGGTCGGTGGTCCGACCTTCCATTTGTTCAAATATGCGCACTGCAGTTCGTAATAAAGAACACCACCGAGAGTAGCTGTGACCGGAGTCGCACGTCAAGGTTCGACGGACGGCTCCGATCACGGGGCAGGGTCGGTTCAACTGCAGTCGAGCTTCGGGGATGCCACACCCGAACTTCTCGACGGTAATGTCTTCGGACGCACAGAAGGAGGCACTGCCAGTACCTGTATCGACAGACCCTTCTCCTATTCGAACCCGCGAGGTTGGCTGGGACGCATAGCGATTTCCAGGACAACGGAGTTTTCGAATGAAGTGCGTGACCGTACGATGATCGGCCCATCGAGGGCCACCCTGCCACGCTCGGCTGCGTTCGTAGTCGCGTCCGCATCACTGATGCTGATCTTCCTTTCCTCCGGTACACCTATCCCGCTGTACAACACCTTTCGCGTCGAGGACGGGCTCACCGACGCAGATCTGGCCCTCACGACGGTCACCTACCTGTGCGTGACCGCGCTGTCGCTCCTCATGTTCGGTCGCCTGTCCAACCATCTGGGGCGGCGCCCGATGGCGATCATGGCCATGGCCTCCTCGATCGCGGGCACTGCGATTCTGACGCAGGTCCACACGCTGCCCATGCTCGTCGGCGGGCGTGCGCTTCAAGGCCTGGCGTGTGGGATCGCGTCGAGTGCAATCGGAGCCATGGTGATCGATCTCGCTCCGACCCGCCGGTATCCATGGTTGCCTGCGGTGATCACCAGTAGTGCACCGGCATTCGCGATTCCCCTCGGAGCGCTCATCTCCGGAGCGCTCATCGAGTTCGGTCCGGCACCGCGCCAACTGGGCTTCACATCCGTCGCCGTGGTGCTCTCGTTCTTCACCCTGCTGATGTTCGCGTGCCCCGAATCCGGTCGGCGCCGGCCGGGTGCACTCCGATCGCTACTGCCCCGCGTGCACGTCCCCACGGGAGCCGGACGCGCAGTGCTCGCCGCCGGCGGCACCCTGGTCGCAACATGGTCGTTCAGCAGCTTCTACCAAGCGTTCGCGCCTGGTCTCACCGCGGACTACCTGGGTACCACCGACGCCCTGATGATCGCTGTAGTGTTCGCGTCGGTCGTCATCCTGTCGCCGCTCGGCGGGATCTGCACCGGACGGTGGCGCCCCTCCTCGGCTCAGCGAATGGGTCTCGCCGTGTTCGTTGCCGGTGCCATCGGCGCCGTCGTCTCGCTACACCATGCAGCAATCGTTCCTTTCCTCATCGCCAGTGCCACTGCGGGTTTCGCACAGGGAGCCGCCAACAGCGGTGGTATGCGCGGCGTTCTGGCCGGCCTGCCGGCAGAAGACCGCGCCGGCACTTTGTCCACTCTCTATCTCATCTCCTACACCGGCGGTGCAGTGCCCGGTCTCGTCGCCGGGCGGTTGACGAATACGATCGCGTTGCCCGACATCGGAACCGGGTACGTCGTGGTCGTGATCGTTGCCTCGATCGTCGCTGTACTGGCCGGACTCACTTCGTATCGACCGCCCTCACGGACCGATGACTTCCGACCTGATCGCGTTGCCCATGTGTCGTGAGAAACCGATTCCGACGAGCAGCAGTGCAGAGACCCCGGCGATGAACCACCCGGTACGGTGCAGTCCGGCGTCGTCCACCACATTGCCTGCGGTCATCTGCAGTGTGACCACAGCGAGGTTCGCACCGATGAACGCCGCAGTGCGGTACATTCCGATCGCGGTGCCCACCTCTTCGACCGTGGTCACCGAGTTAACCAGGCTCTGATTGCCGATGTTGTTGAACCCATTGGGTATTCCCAGAACCAACGCAACGAGAGCGAGCACCACCACTGGTGCCGTACTGCTCTCCACGAGCGCGATCAGAACACCCCCGACACACAGCGCGAACGTGCCGATCAGCAACGTAACCCGCGGGCCGTACCGTCGATAGGTCCGGGCTCCCAGTACGGTGGCGAAGACGCTCATGCCGGCCACGGGCAGCATCGTCAGGCCCGCTTCGATCGCGGTCATCCCCCGCGAGTATTGCAGCCACTGCGGAATGCCGAAGAAAATGAGGTAAAAGCACGAATAGGTGACGAGTGTTCGTGCGAGAGTCGCACTGAGAGCCCGGTTTCGGACCAGAGCCCGAACATCGATGAACGGTTCCGTTGCCCGCCGTTCCCACCACACGAACAGTGAGAGGAACACGACCGCCACGGGGAGCAACCACCACGTCGGCTGCGCGCGCATCGACACCAACCACAGCATCGTTGACGTGATGGCCACCAGGAAGAGAGCAATACCCGGAACGTCCAACGCGTGCAGAGCGTTTCGCGCGGTCAAGCGGCCGCTCTGCACTCCCCCGAGATCGGCGCGCAGTACCGCGATCGCACTGAGAACGACGACCGGCAGGTTGACCCACAGAATTGACTGCCACCCGAACGTACCTACCAACAGTCCGCCCAAGGTCGGCCCCAATGCAGCGACCGACTGGCCGCACATGACGAGGGTGGTGAGGGCAGTTCGCGACTGTCGCCGGTAGCGTTCGGCGTACGCGCGCACCATGGTCATCGCGTTCGGCATATGTACCGAAATTCCCATCGCAAGAACGACGTACGACGCGATCAGCATCGGCACACTCGGCGCGAACATGCCCGCCAGCGACCCGAGCGCCACGAGCACCAAGCCCGCAACGAACACCCTGCGGGCACCCAGCAACACACCCAGGCGGCCCGCCATCGGCGCGCACACCGCTGTGGTGATGTACATGGCCGAGATGATCCACGACACCCCCGCCGACGACCCGAATTGGGCAGCAATGCCAACTATTGCCACTGCGATCATCGACGAGTTCAAGGGCTGGAGAACAGTCCCCGACGCCGCAGCGAAGCGCACTCGTACCGGAATCGCGCCCAGATGTGCACCGGAGGATACGGATGCCGTCACGTTGAGACCAGCGGTTGATCGACGTCGCTGCATTCAGACTCGATCGCAGTAGCGAGCCATCCCCGTCGCTTGCCGCCGACCCGATCCAAGTGGGCCAGAGCCTGCAACTGGTCGATACGACCGTCCATATCGGACCCTCTCGTAGTAATTGATCAGCATTGCTGCCCACTCACCCCAGACGGTGCGGTTGCCCGAACGGCATATGCCTGTAAAAACCTTGCCTTCAAGACATCCCAGAGCCGACAGCAGTTGTTCGATGGTGGTGTGCAACTCGATCCGACGCCGGACGCCTACCTGAGAAACCGGTGGTGCCGGAGAACCGAACTGATCCACGACTGAGCGCGGGCTCAGCCGTGAACCGACTGATATTCCAGGTAATCCTCGATGCCGTGACGTCCCATCTCCCGGCCGATGCCGGACAGCTTGAGGCCGCCATGCGGTGCACGCATGTCGATGGGTGCTCCGTTGATGCGAACGCGTCCGGTCCTGATGCGGGTCGCGACCGAGCGTGCCTTGTCCAGATCCCCGGCCCACACGCCGCCCGCGAGTCCGTAGTCGGAGTCGTTGGCTATCCGCACCGCGTCGGCCTCGTCGTCGAACGGAATGATCACCACAACCGGTCCGAAGACCTCCTCGCGTGCGATTCGGTCCTGATTCGTTCCGGTGAAGACCGTCGGGCGAACGTAGAAGCCCTTCTCGCCCAACCCGTCCGGACGATCCAGTCCCCCGGTGACCAGCCGTACGCCCTCGTCGAGAGCTCGGCTGATGTGACTGCGGACCCGATCGTACTGAGCGCGGTTGGTGAGCGGACCGAGGTGCGTCGACGGGTCCAGGGGATCTCCCACCACGAAGTACTCCGCCTTCGCCGCGGCGACTCGCTCGGCGTCGGCAACGCGATCACGCGGCACCAGAATTCGTGTGAGTGCCCCGCACGCCTGGCCAGAGTTCCGGAATGCGTCCTCGATGCCGCCCGCAATTGCCTTCTCCAGATCGGCGTCGGCGAGGATGATGTTCGCGGACTTTCCGCCCAGCTCGAGCGCGACTCGCTTCACCGAGCGTGAAGCGAGCTCCATGACCCGGCTTCCCGCGCGCACCGAACCCGTCAGAGAGACCATGTCTATATCGGGATGCAGCGTGATCGCTTCTCCCACTTCGGGTCCCGTTCCCGTGACAATGTTGAGAACACCGGCCGGAAGACCCGCCTCCTCGGTGTACTTCGCCAGCAGAAAGGGCGTCAAAGGCGCCACCTCACTCGACTTGAGTACTACCGTGCAGCCGGCCGCGATGGCGGCGCCGGCTTTGAGGCATACCGATCGGATCGGGCCGTTCCAGGCGGTGATCGCTCCCACGACGCCGACGGGTAGTCGGCGGACGTTCGCGGTGCCCACTTGTTCTTCCCAGACGACGGTGGGCAGAGCGTCGGCGAAGTTACGTAGATCGTCGATCGTGGTCTGGGTCGACGCCTTCTGTGCCCAGGCGCGCGGCTGTCCGATCTCGGCCACGATCGAATCGGTGACTTCGTCACCGTTGCGCTCGATGATATCCGCTAGAGATCTCAAGACGTCGACTCGATCGGCGACCGTGGACGTCGACCACTCGCCGAAGGCGCCGAAGGCTGCAGCGGCGGCAGTGTCGACGTCGGCGCTCGTTCCCCGCGCCACTTGGCCGATCAGTTCCTCAGTTGCCGGATTGACGATGTCGATGAACTCCGTGGCCGTCGAGTCGACCCATTTGCCGTTGGCGTAGAACTGCTCGTGACGAATCATTGCTGCCCACTTTCCGTGAGTGTCGGGTCGATGACGGGTTTGATTGCGCTGAGATCCTGCATTGCGCGCAACGCATTCGAAACTTGATGCAGGCCGTACCGGCCGGTCAGCATCTGATCGAAATCGAAACGGTCCTGCGTCGACGACAGGAATTTCATTGCCTGCCAGTAGTGCGATTCGGACGCCGACATGGAGCCGATGATGTCGAGGTGATTTCGCATGATCTTGGACGGTTGGATCTCGGCGAGCTGAGGACCGACCTGACCGCCGATCAGGAAACGCCCACCTCGCCGCACCATGTCGAGACCCTCGGCGAACGCTGTGCGTCCGCCCGACCACTCCTGGACGATCTCGGCACCGTGGCCGCCGGTCAGTTCTCGGACCGCCGCCACACGATCCTCGGACGAGGATGCGTCCTCGACCGAAACGACGTCGTGAGCACCCCACGCCGTGGCCAGTTTCAGACGGGCGTCGGGTGCCCCGACTACGATGATGCGCTCAGCACCCGACTGCGCCGCGAGCGCCGTGGCGAACAATCCCAGTGGGCCCGCGCCCTGAATCACCACCGTCTGCCAGGGCTGGATTCGGCCGAGTCGCTCGTACGCGTTGAACACCGTTCGGAGAGCACAGCTTCCGGCCGAAGACCATTCGGACTTCACATTGTCCGGAACCAACACTTTCCTCGACGAGGGATAGACGTACGTGTACTCCGAAAACGAACCGACAAGGTACGGATACTGCTCACAGTTGTCCCCGTAGTGCTTGCGATTGGCGCACAGGCTGGGCTGGTTCGCGACTGCACAGAAGTAGCACGAACCGCAGCGACCGGGCCCGAACACGATGCGGTCTCCCACGGCTACCTCTCCACCACCGACCAGCGGTACTCGCCCCTCACCGAGCGCCACCACCCTGCCAGTCATCTCGTGCCCGGGAATGACCGGCGGCACGATAGGGCGAATTCCGCCCGCGCTCAGCGAGCCGTCCCAGACGTGAACATCACTGCCGCACACCGTGGCTGCTTCGATACGAACCAAGGCGCCGCCTGGCTCCAGCTCCGGTATCGGCACCTCGCGCACTTCGAGATCGCCGCCGAATTCGGTGATCACTGCGGCCCGGCTGTACTCCGGGATTTCGTATTTGGACATTGATTCTCCGTATTCAGGAATAACTGAAGCGACTACAAACGCCTTCAGTGACGATGACCGAACTTCATTGCCCGAACTGGCCTTTCTCCAGCACCTTCGGGTCGTGGCTGGGCAAAGGTGTCCATCCTGTTTCCCTCAGGAACGCCAAGCTCGCTTTGTAGGCATCAAGGTCGGAGAACCGGCCCGACGGCAGCGACTCGTCGAAGTTGCGGTAGGTGTCCACACAATCGCCGGTGATAACGAACGTGCCCGCGACGGTATCGACGCGGACTCCCTGCGAACCGGGCGAGTGGCCCGGCAGGGGCACGACGCCGAGGCCAGGCGCGAGTTCGCAACTGCCGTCGACGGTTCGGATCCGGTCTTCCGCCAACGAAAAGATGGGCGCTTCGTCAGCGTAAAAACCGTACGCAGGCATATGCGCCTCACACGGAGCGTGTGCGTAAGCCAGTTCCTTCTCCTGCAACACGATTTCCGCGTTCGCGAATAAGTTGTTGTTCGAGCAGTGGTCCCAGTGCAGGTGCGTGTTGATCACGAGATCGACGTCGGCGGGGTTCACACCGATCCTGTCGAGGACGTTGTCGATTCGATTCGATTCGGGCACCACGTATCCGAAGGGGGTCATGCGAAGGATTTTCTCCTCGTCGGCAGGGCCGCCTGTATCGACTATCACCGTCCGCCCACCCGATCGCAGGACGTACATGATGAGCGGCATGTTCAACGTACGGCCGGACGTGTCCTGGTAGTAAATGTGTTCGACCGGAATGTCTGGCAGTAATCCGAGTTCGACGGCGTCGATCGTCCATCCAGCCGAAGTCATTTTCACGCTTCCTTTGTCATGTAGTTGTTTCATTCGAAGATCGCCCGCTCCACGACCCGGAAGTCGTGGCTGGGAATGACTTCACAGTCGAGCTTTTCGATTTTGCGCAGGCTTTCGTCGTAGGCGACGAGATCGGTGAAGAGCCCTACCGGGATGTGGTCCGCTTCGGCGTCGCCATTCCAGTTGTCGTACAGGTAGATACAGTCGCCGGCGATCAGGTATCGCGTCGACTCTGCTTCGACGAGAACGCCTTGCGATCCGGGCGTGTGCCCCGGCAGCGTGACGAGAGTGACGCCGGGTGCGATCACGGTGTCACCGTTCACCGTATCGATCCGGTCCTCGGCTCGCTTCCACGAGGGTTCGATGTCGGCGGAGATCTCGAAGTGCTTGCAGTGCCACTGAAGTGGGTTCCGTGCGTAGTCGAGTTCGGACTGCTGAACCAGCACACGCGCGCGTGGGAACAAGTGGTTGTTCGAACTGTGGTCCCAATGCAGGTGGGTGTTGACGACCACAGCCACGTCCCGCACGTCGATTCCGGCGGCTCGCAACACCTCCTCCGGCTGCTCTTCAGTGGTCTGTTCCATCTTGATCTTGTGGTCGTCCCACGCACGGGCGAGGTCTGCGCCGGTATCGACGACAATGGGCGAATCCCCTCCCTCGATCACGTACATGATGAGGGGAAGATCCTGGACCTCCCCGTATCCACGCAGGTAGGTGAACGACGGTTTCGGCAGGCCGTACACTCGCCCGACGCAGAAGGCACGGATGGTCAATGACATTGATGGCTCCAACGAATCGATTGCTCGGAACGGTGCTCGACCGCTCGATGTCTCCGGGTGATTCCGTCCACGGTTACGAATCGCCTGCACGGTCCAACCCGACGCCCGGCGGGGCTTCGTCGAGCGCACGGCTGCGCGTCTCGCGCAGGACGTAGGTGCAGATCAAACCGACTGCGGCGTAGCACGCGAGGAACACGCCGAAGACCGCGCCACCGTACTTGCTGATCAGGGTTGCCGCGACGAGTGGCGGAACACCGCCTCCGAGAATCGCTGCGAGGCTGTAGGCAAGACCGGCGGCGGTTGCGCGGTATCGGGTCCGAAACAGCTCCGACAGGAACGATCCGCACACGCCCCAGCCGTGTCCCGCGATAAAGAAGCTGACCGTGATCGCCAACCAGAACGCTGCCGGCGATCCGGTGTCCAGTAGCGGGAACAGAATCAGTGCCCAGGGGATGCCGATCAGGTTCACCACGAGCAGCACCGGTCGGCGACCGAATCGGTCCGACAGGATGGCCCCCGAGATCATCGACGCCCCGTTCACCACGTTGCCGAACACGCCCGCAGCGAGTACGCCCTGTTGGTTCAGATCGAGAGTCACTGTTCCGTAGTTGATCAAGTACGCGATGCCTATGTACCCGAACGCGAAGGACGACACGAAAGCTCCTGCGCCGAGCAGGATTTCCCGCCACTGGTGCGTCATCGCCTCCACGAACGGAAGGCTGCTTCGGCCCTTGCTCTCCATTTCGTCGGTGAATACGGGACTCTCCTCCAGCTTGAGCCGGACGTAGAGCCCCACCGAGACGAGCAGAATGCTGAGAAGGAAGGGCACTCGCCAGCCCCAGGCGATGAACGTCTCGTTGGACATGAGTAGGCCGGTCACGAAGAACGTCGACAGCGCGAGGATATTCGCCACCGCGCCGCCGAGATTGGTGAACATCGACCAGAAACCACGGCGCTCGCTCGGTGCGTTCTCCGATGTGAAGAGTGCTGCACCGGCCCATTCGCCGCCGGCTGCGAAGCCTTGAGCAATACGCAGGACGATCAGCACGATCGGCGCCACGACCCCGGCCGTAGCCGCGGTGGGCAACAGGCCGATGATGACCGTCGAGACACCCATCAACATCATCGTCGCGATCAACGTCTTCTTGCGTCCGAGGCGATCGCCGAAGTGTCCGAACAGGACGCTACCGAACGGGCGAGCCACGAACGCGACGCCCAGGGTAGCGAAGGACACGATCGTGCCTGCATAGGTCCCCAATGCGGGGAAGAACGCGTCCGCGAACACCAATGCCGCTGCGGTTCCGAAGATTCCGAAGTCGTAGAACTCGATCACCGTGCCCATGAAGCTGGCGAACGCGACCCGCGACATCTTGTTCTTCTTCGGTGAGGACGCGTCCACCGTCGCCGTCGGTTCCGCAACGCCGCGTACGGCCGATGGGGGTGATGAATAATTCGTCAACAGAAAACTCCTCGTGAGTGAAAGGGCCTGAACGCAACCGCAGGCCAACCGAGCTACACGATTCCGTATATACGAACTTTCAGTCCGAATTAGGAACGTAACGCAATGTAGCGCGCATCACATAGATGGTCAATAGTGAAGTGAGCAGTACGGTGGGGTCGGCCCGAACGCATCGCCCCAAGCATCCCCACCGCACGGTTGTCGGTTGGGTCGTCAGTTGTCTGCGACAGTCATCCGGCCAAGATGCCGGTTAGGCTTCGGACGTCATCCAGGCCCTCCAGTGCCATCGCAGACGTCACGAGCTCAGCAAACCGCTGTGCGCCCATGCGAGGTTCGAGCATCGACTGCCACTTCAGCTGCAGCAGGTCCCACGTGACATTGTTTTCGCGGAACCGATGCCCACGAGGATGTTCGATCAGCCGCGAGACTTCTCCGGAGTCGGTCCGGAGGGTGACCCGCGCCCCCCGGCCGTGCGGCTGCTCGCGTTCCAGGTCGTCGTCGACATACACGGTGACCGCTTTGCGAAGCCGAGAGACCTGCGGGCTCGCGAGCAGCGCAGACGAGTGTGCTTCTTCGAAGCCCAGTCGGCCCGCCACCATGGCGACGGACAACATGTCCTGCATGCAGATGGTGGGCATGTTGCGCGAGTCGACCACGCTGGCGGCGAACGAGGGCATGCCGACGGTGGCCGATCGCACCTGCTCTGCGGACAGACCGTTATCTGCGAGCAGACCCAATGCCGCTTCGACCGCCGAATGGATCGGATAACCCGCGGCGTAGAACTTGAAGTTCGCGCCGAACACGGCGTAGTCCTCACCGAGGCCGTCGGTCAGCGCGGATTCGCGACCGGGCTCACCCCACGTGTCGATGATGCCCCCGGGTGCGCCGAAGATGTCGTCGACGCCTTCGAGACCGGCAGCCGCTTGCAGTGCGCCTGCCACACCCGCCGTCGCCGGCTGCCCGCCTTTGGTGATGGATTTGCTGATATGACGGCGCTCACCGAAGAACGCGACTGGACTCACCGCCTGCCCCAGCGTGAGGGCGGCTGCGTGCCTGGTGGTGTCGGCGTCGAACCCGAGTAGTTTGGCCGACGCGACCGCCGCTCCGATCGAATGCAGACACCCGGCGTACAAGCCGTGCTCCGACCGCATCCACGACAGCCCTCCGACCGCCGAGATAGTGCGAACCCCGGCCTCGAAGCCCGCCGCGACTGCGTCGACAAGGTCTGCACCGGAGGAACATTGGCGATCGGCCACAGCGACGGCGGCGGGGACGATGACGGTGGCCGGATGACCGGTGGCCCTGAAGTCCTCGGTCGCATGCGCGCAGTCGAGCTCGGCCGCATGCCCGGCGGTTCCGTTGACGAACGCAGCCGTCACGGCCGCCATAGTGCGCGACGAATGAGCGATGCTGGACTCCCGCGACTCGCCGAGTGTGCCGGCGTACTGCAGCGCAAGACGACCGGACGGAAGTTCCGCGCCGACGTAAGCGCATCCCAACTGGTCGAATATCAGCATCTTCGTGTGCTCCACCACGACCGACGGTAGATCGGAATAGCGCTGCTCGGCCAGATACTCGATCATCGTCGATTTTTCGCCGGTGCCGCCGTTGCGCGTCAATGGACGACCGCGGAAACTTCGCGCTCGGCCGCCGCAAGGAGCATTCCTGCCACCTCCTCGGTGTGCGTCACCATCGCGTCGTGACTGGCAACCAGGGTCCACAACTCGAAGTTCGAGTCGCCGGAGTGACTGCGCTCGAGCGCCCGCACCGAGTCGATGTGTGCCACGCCATCTGCGTTCTGGCACAGTATGAACACGGCAGGCGTCTCCCACACGCGCTTCACCTCACCGAGCCGGTCGGTGTAGGTCTTGAACGGCTGCGCTGTGATTCTGGGATTGACCCACGCGAGGGCGGCGGGGTCGGTGATACCCCAGTAGGACGCATCGGACGCGGGCACAAGCCATCCGTCCCCTTCCCGTTCGACGGTCCCCCTGATGCGCTCCTCTCGGCCTGCCGGTTGTAGGTCGAGGACTGACTCTCCCGATCTGGGCATGACCGCGTCCAAGAAGACGACCGACCGCACCCGGACACCGATCACCTCCATCGCGCCCGACCCGACCATTCCGCCATAGCTGTGCATGACCAGCACTACGTCGGTGAGGTCTTCGAACTCGAACACCGCCACCAGATCTTTCACGTGCGTGTCGAGTCCGACTTCCCGAGAAGCAAGATGCGCTCGGTCACCGAGGCCGGTCAGGGTCGGGGCGTACACCCTGTGACCTTCGGCTCGAAGCCTGTCTGCGACACGCTGCCACGACCAGCCGCCGTGCCGTCCGCCGTGCACGAGGACGAAGGTCGGTTTCTTGCTCGAAGTACTCATTTCTTCTGTCTACCTTTCGATTCGTTGCGCCTGCATCTGAAACAGGAACAGACTGACTTTCTCGCCGACGCCTGTTCGTCGGCGAGAAAGTCAGTCGTGGGGAGGAATTTTTTTGTCAGCGCTCGGCTGATTCTTTCCACATGAGCGCGCGGCGCGAGATCATGAAGACGATTCGGTCGAGGGCGAAGCTGATGGCCGCGAGCACTACCACCGAGGCGAAGGTGCCTGCGGCGTTGAACTGTGCTGCGTTGGACGAAAGCATGTACCCCAATCCCTCACTACCGGTGAGGAATTCCGCGACCACCACGCCAACGAGCGCGTGTGGCACGGCGAGCTTGAGGCTTGCCACCACCCACACGAGGGCCGACGGGAGCCGTACGCGCATCACAAGGTCCCATTGAGACGCACCGGCGATACGGACCTGGTCGATGAATTCTTGCTTGACGTCTTTGATACCGAAATACACGTTGTAGAAAATCAGGAAGAAGACCACGATCGCCGACACACCGACCGCGAGCGACCTCCCGATTCCGAGCCACAGGATCAGCAACGGTACTAAAGCCACGACGGGAATGCCGTATGCCGCAGCGACGAACGGCTCGAGGACCATCGAGACGGTCTTCGACATCGCGAACAGGTAGCCGAGCACGAGGGCACTGATCCCACCGATAAGGAAACCCTGTGCGGCAGGCGCCATCGTCGCCATGATGTTCGTCCACAGGCTGCCGTCGAGGATCCAATCCCAGATCTCTTCGGCCACCGCGGTCGGCTCGGGCAGATAGAACGTGTCAACGAGGGTGCCGGCCGCCACCGACCACAGAATCAGGAACACCACCACGGCGCCGAGCCGAGAGGACGTCTGAATCCACGACTTTCGCTGACGCTTCTTCTTTCCCAGCATGCTCGCTTTCGCCACTGCCGCGACCGCATCGTCCCGGTCCGGGGTAACCACTTCTTCGATATTCGTACTCATGGCGTAATTCCTCGCGCTCTCTGCAACGACCGGTGCAGCGTTTGGCCGATTTCGCGGAAGCCTTCGTCGAAACGTAGGGTGTCGGGATCTCGCTCCGGTCCGAGATCGATGGGAATGTCGTCGATGATGTGGCCGGGCGAGCCGCCGATCACGACGACCCGCTCGGACAGCAGCGCAGCCTCTTCGAGGTCGTGTGTGACGAACAGGACTGCGACACCGGTGTCGCGGACAGCGGCCCGCAGGTCACGCTGGAGTTGTGCACGCATCTGGGCGTCGAGCGCGGCGAACGGCTCGTCCATCAGCAGCAGTTCGGGCTTGTAAATCATTGCGCGAGCGAGCAGTCCGCGCTTTTTCATTCCGCCGGAGAGCTGCGCTGGGTAGCGGTGACCTGCGTGGTCCAACCCGAAATTCAGCAGCAGTTCGTCGACTCGGTCCTTTATCTCGCTCTTGGCGACCTTGCGCATCTTCAGCGGAAGACCGATGTTCGCGGCGAGTGTCAGCCACGGAAGCATGGTGTCTTCCTGTGTCACGTACCCGACCTGACGGTTGACGCTCGTGATCTTCTTCCCACCGAAGAATATCTCGCCGCGGTTCGGTTTCAGCGTTCCCGCAGTCATGTTCAGCAGCGTCGACTTCCCACAGCCCGACGGGCCGAGGAGGGTGACGAACTCTCCTTTGTCGACGCGAAGGGAGGTGTCCGACAGGACATCCACATCGCCGGTAAAGCTGACGGCGACCTTCTCCACACGCAGCAGATCCGTGGTGTCGATCTCCCGGTCCGACACGGCGGGTGCGTTTCTAGTCTTGAGCAGCGCCATAAGTCACATCCTCGTAGTTGACATCGCCATATGCGGCTACTCCTTCGGGATCGTTCTCGACCCAGAAGTCGTAGGAAGAACGCGGGAACGTCGGCGCGTCGGGGTAACCCCCCGCGGACTCCTCCCATGCCAGATCCCAGACACCTTGATCCAGTGCGGGGAAATACTCGGCCTTGAGGACAGGACCGAGAGCATCCCGTTCAGTCTTAAGTGCATCGAGCGCATCGGCCATCACGTCGCGGAACTTGTCGACGGTCTCGGCGTTCTCGTTCACCCAATCGGTGCGTCCGACGATTGCGAGAACCGGAACGTCGGCCGTGGCTTCGATGTCACCGCGTGGACCCGAAATCCACACCACCGCACCGCTGTTGATGATGGCCTGTTCGACGATGCCGCTGGCCGTTGCGATCGCGTCGAACTGACCCTGAGCCAGCCCGGTCACCAGTGCGTTCGGATCCTGGATGCCAACCATCCTGACGTCCACGTCCGGGTTCATGCCGAACCTGCCCAACTCGTTCCTCAATAGGGTTTGGTAGGTCGAACCGGAGGGGTTGGTGCCGATGGTCAACCCACGAAGTGCCTCCATCCGTTCCGCAACGGGTGCATCAGGAGTGATACCCAGACGGGCGACGACGTCTGGACGGATCACCATGACCTGCTGATTGTTGGCGATCGAACCGAGGATCGTGAGCGGCGCCCCTTGGCGGATCGCCGCGAGAGCTGACGGTGGGCCCGCCAACGCCAGATCTGCATCTCGAGACAGCACCGCCTCGATGCTCAACGTGCTGGACACACCGGCCTGGTCGAGTTCGACGTCCAGGTCGTGAGCGGCGTCCAAGTCCTGCGCCGCCATCACGAGCGCAGTGGCATTCGTGAAAGTTGCGACGGACATCTTGATATCGACAGGCGTGACACCTTCGGCAGTGGTTCGTTTCTCGCTCCCGCATGCGCTGAGCGTCAAGATCAACGCCACTGCGGCAACGACGATACGCCTGGTTCGTGAGCCTGCCCCGGTAGCGCCGCGACTCGCCGTGGCGGTGTGTCTAGCCCTTCGCGGGTGCATAGGTCACATCCTCGTAGTTGGCATCTTCATACGCGGCAACACCTTTCGGATCGTTCTGGACCCAGAAGTCGTAGGAGGAGCGCGGGAAGGTGGGCTCGTCGGGGTACCCGCCTGCAGACTCCGCCCACGCCAGGTCCCAGACCCCTTGATCCGTCGAGGGGAAGTACTTTTCCTTGAGAATCGGGCCGAGGGTGTCACGGTCGGACTCGAGCGAGTCGAGCGACTCCCCCATGGCGTCGCGGAACTTGTCGACGACTTCGGCGTTCTCGTTGACCCAGTCGGTACGGCCGACCATGGCGAGAACCGGAACGTCGGCAGTCGCTTCGATGTCACCGCGCGGACCCGAAATCCACACCACCGCACCACTGTTGATGATGGCCTGCTCGACGACACCGCTGGACGTCGCAACCGCGTCGAACTGACCCTGAGCGAGACCCGTGACCAGAGCGTTGGAATCCTGGATGCCGATCAGCTTGACGTCGTTGTCGGGGTTCAATCCGTACCGACCCAACTCGTTTCGTAGGAGAGTTTGATAGGTGGAACCGGACGGATTGGTTCCGATCGTCAGGCCGCGGAGGGCTTCCATGCGCTCCTCGATCGGCGCGTCGGGAGTGATACCCAATCGATCGATTACGTCCTGTCGAATGACCAGCACCTGCAGGTTGTTCGCAGTCGAACCGAGGATGGTCAGCGGAGCACCTTCGCGCATCGCGGCAAGAATCGACGGCGGGCCAGCCAGAGCGAGGTCCGCGTCGCGGGAAAGCACTGCCTCGATGCTCAACGTGCTGGAGGCGCCGGCCATGTCGAACTGAACATCGAGGCCGTGAGCTGCGTCGATGTCCTGCGCGTCCATCGCGAGCGCACCGGCGATCGTAATAGTCGGGATAGACGTGTTCACGCGTAGCGACGTGACACCGTCGACCGTGGCCGGTTTGTCGTTACCCCCGCAGGCTGCCAGCGCCAGGATCGAGGTCACGGCAATAGCGGCCGCGCGGCGGCTCTGCTTGGTGGGTCTCATAAGTACTCTGCTTCTCCTCGACGAGCCAATTCGGGAAATCACATCAAATGTTCGTATTTACGACCATGTGGTTGTGATTACGGACATTGGAAAGCTAGCATGTGATTGTCGCCACGTCCAGAGTGAGCTTTGGGTCCGATTGGGCTGACCTTTAACTCGACTTGCCGCAGCCGACGCACACACTCGAACCAGGGAGAACGAGCGAATTGGCGCAGTTCAGCCCGTAAGATGTGTTCGCGCTCATCAGGTGAGAAACACGACCGCGTTGCCGATGTTTCCGGGCACCCCTACGCAGTCGGCCGGATGCTGACCCCACGGCGCTGAAATGGGTCGCAGGCGAAGTAACCCGCCAACTACGTCGCGGGGGTCAATGCCGAGATGTCGCGCAAAAGTCTCCGTGGCGACGAACCGTGAAGGTCAGCGTTTTCCGATTGCGGTCGGTGGCCGATCTCACGCCGAGCGCAATGGACACGCGCACCAAGAATAGGCAGTCAGGCAGAGAACTTTGCAGCCCTTCCGGGTGACATGTTTCCGGACTGACAAATCGCAGATGAGATGGCGAGAATGATCAGGACCACCACCGCTTGCTGCGACTTCACAGCAATATCCCTGTTGCAAACTCTCATAGAGGTCGCGTTTCCAAATATGTTGCAACACTGATGATCACAATGACAATTGCGAATACGACCACATCTTTTCGATTGATCCGAGGATCGAATTCGTCATCCTTTTCATCTAGGTCCGTGCGTGGGCCCATTTGCCGATCACCACCAGAGTCGCCGCATCCGCTGCGGCGATCAGTCGTTCCGTGTGACCGAACGTGACGACGTCCCACCAGTCGACTCCAGTTGCCGCGTCAACGCCCATCGCATAGACGAGTGGCGCAAAGGCCAGAATCGATATCACTCCGGCGATCAGCGTCCACCGGGCACAGCGCGCATGATTTCGATCCCGAAGCCATGGCCGCGCAAGCAATATCGCTGCGATTGGAAGGCTGAGAAATGCCAGAGCGCTGGCCGCCCAGTGGATGATGCCACTGATACTCACCGGCTGGGACCAGACTTGCTTGGGAAATGCTGCAATGCAGATCAGCCCGATGATCCACAGTGCCAGGGCGGCAGCAGCGCCCGATTTCCAGACGGTGAGTTGTCGGCCGACGAGGGCGATCAGAAATCCGGCTGATCCGGCCGCCAGAAGGACTACCGCAGCGGTGAAGATCCGGCGACCGCCACCGAGACCGTGTGCACTGATAGCTGGTTCGAGCCTGCTGCCGGTTGTCACGATCGCGTGGACATCGAGTGACAAGAACAGCACAATGGACACGATGACGATGCCGAATCCTCCCTCAACAATTCGCCTCGCTGGCCTCGATGTGGCCAGTTCTCGTTCTGCTGAATCTGTCACAGGTCGATCTGCCTTCGTGGGAACAGCAATGCTGTTGTGTCGGTGATCATTTGCCGAACATGCTCTGTGTCAGCGAGGCCAGCACTGTGACTGAATCAGGGAAGCGGCGCTTCGATACCGGTAGCAACCAACGCGCCGGCCGGCAGCCGATCTCCCTGAATCGGAATCGACGCGATTGCAGTGTTCAGTTCTCGGAGTTCGTCAGGACTGAACGAGACTTCTTCAGATCCAAGGTTTTCGATGAGATGCGGCGTCCTAGTCGTGCTCGGAATAGGCACAATCCACGGCTGTTGCGCCATCAACCACGCCAGCGAGATTTGCGCAGGGGTGGAACCCTTACGTACTGCCCAATCTTGAAGCAACTGGATCAACGGCATATTCGCGGCCATCGCGTCGGGGGCGTTGCGAGGCACAGCTCCACGGAAATCGTCGGCAGCAAATCGAGTGAAGGGACTGATCGTCGCCGTTGTGAATCCCGCTCCCAGCGGAGACCACGGCACGAAGCCGATTCCCAATTCTGCACACAGAGGCAGGATCTCGGCTTCAGGCCCGCGCCACAGCACGGAATATTCATTTTGGATCGCCGTCAGCGGTTGAACGGCGTGTGCCCGGCGAACAGTTTGCGGGCCCGCTTCCGAAAGCCCGAAGTGGAGCACCTTTCCCTCGTCGATGAGGTCCCGCACAGTACCGGCCACGTCTTCGATCGGAACCGCCGGATCGACTCGGTGCTGGTAGAGCAGGTCGATGCGATCAGTTCTCAGTCGCGCCAGCATCCCTTCGACAGCCCCGCGAATATTGTCCGGGCGGCTGTTCACACCACCAAGACGCTCACCCGTCGCGAGGTCGATGTTCCATCCGAACTTCGATGCCACTACTACTTGGTCACGAATGGGTTCGAGCGCTTCTCCCACGATTCGTTCCGATTCGAACGGACCATAGGCTTCGGCCGTATCGAAAAACGTCACGCCTTGATCAGCGGCGGTTCGGATCAACGTGACCATATCCTCGCGGCTGGTGACCGGGCCGTAGAGCGTGCCGACCATCGTCTGGCAACCCAGTCCGATACTCGAAACCTCCAAGGATCCGAGCCTCCGGCGATCGGTGAGCGTGGTCGCCGCGGCGACGGCTCCTGCTCCGCTAGCGGCGGGAGATGACGACTGGTTCGATGCCGTTTGGTCGCTCGCGCAGGCTGTTGCCATCCCGGCAACGATCGGCACTGTGGCCAGACCGGCAGCTCCCAGCAGGAATTTACGACGGCTGGCACCGGCGGGGGCGATTCTCACAGGAACCCCATTTCTGTTTGATGTCAAAGTCCTTGAAGGACTTAGGGATAAAAGGAATGGCCCTACTCCAGGTGGCAGCGCACCATCAGCTGCGCGGTTAAGTAAGGCCGATACTCGGCATCTCGACGCCGCTGAGCAACGTGATGGTGTTGCGAGTCATGATTCAAACGTAGGTATGGACCAGCATTCGTGGGAGTCACTGGCGTTATCCCCCGGCCGGCGCATCGAGCCAGGGTCGCTGGGAGACAATCCCAGTGACTCCCAGGAAATTAGTTCTCGGACTACCGTGGTGACCATGGACCTCTCGCACAGCACTCAGCAGTTTCTCACTGCGATGCGAGCCCGGCTCACCCCCGAAGAAGCGGGCGTGCCGATTTTCGGTGGCGAACGACGGGTTCCAGGCTTACGACGCGAAGAAGTTGCTCAGCTGGCCGGAGTGAGCACCGCGTATTACACCAGGATGGAACGTGGCAATCTTCGCGGCGTTTCGGACAGTGTGCTGCACTCGCTGGCGCGCACGCTGCAGTTGAACGATGTCGAGGCGCAACACCTGTTCGACCTCGCCAGAAACGCATCGAACGGCACCATTCCCACTCGCCGCAGGCCTCAATCCCGATTGACCCCACGGGTGACACAACTGATGGACATGATGCCCGACGTACCCACCGTCGCACTCGGCCGCGTCGGAGATATCCTCGGCTCCAATGCTCTTGGGCGAGCACTGTTTCCCCACTTGTTCCCGGAAGGAAGCGAAACTCTCAATCACACGCGCTACTTGTTCCTCGACGATCGGTCACGTGATTTCTACGTCGACTGGGGACGCAGCGCACGCCATTCGGTTTCGGTACTGAGGCTGCTTGCCGGCAAAGACCCTTCGGATCGCGCTGTCATCGCCCTCGTCGGGGAACTCGCCACCCACAGCGCCGAGTTCCGCACCTGGTGGGCCGGCCATACTGTGAATGTCCATGCGACGGGATACAAAACGATTCGCCACCCGATTGTCGGCGAACTCACCGTGGGATACGAAACTTTGACATTGGCTTCGGATCCCGACGTCAAGATCGGCACCTACGTCACCGACCCCGGCAGCGCCTCCGCCGACGCCCTCGACCTGCTGCGCAGCTGGATGGCCACCAGTGACGATTCCGGTGGCGTCAATCTGATCAAACGGCAGTAGGCCATCGCGCACTCCGTCACGGGGTGAACACCGAAGCGTGTAACAACCGTTCCTCCCTTCTGGCGTCGTTCGGGCTTAGCGTCTCGAACAGAGAACGATCCGTTTCTCGCTCACTTGGGAGGGGCCGAATGACACGGGAGAATAGTCGCGCGTTGCAGATAATCGCCGACATCATGACCGACGCAGGCCCGGTACACGGCTACCGGGAGACCCGGCGCAGGGGCACATCACGATCACCGCGGACGCCGCATACCAGGGCAACAGCGAGGGCGAGCCTCGCAGCGTGGACAAGCCCTTCTTCCGCACCGAAGACATCCACGGCATGACCGACTTTCATCGCCGGTTTCCCTGCATCGACACAAGCCGGCTCGGGGCACTGGGCATCTGCGGTGGCGGATGCGCGCTCAATGCGGTGAAGTCCGACAAGCGATTTCGCTCCGTCGCTACGGTCAGCATGTTCAATTCCAGTCGCGTTCGCCGCAATGGTTTGCAGGACTGCGCACTGGACACAATCCAGGACCGCCTGCGTCAGGCATCCGATGCCCGCGCGCAGGCAGCCGCCGGCAACGAAGTCCGATACGCCGGGGACGCCGACCTGACGGACGAGCAGATCGCGGCCCAGCCGTTCCCCCTGTACCGGGAAGGTTATGTGAACTACTGGCAGACTCACGCCTGCCCGGGGTCGACCTTCAAATACACGATGAGCAGCCTGCTCGACCTCATGGCCTTCGACGCCACCGATCAGCTCGAGCTGATCGACGTGCCACTGCTGATGATCGCAGGAAGCGAGGCCGACACCACGTACCTGAGCGAGGCCGACACCACGTACCTGAGCGAGGCCGACACCACGTACCTGAGCGAGGACGCCCTCCCGAAAGCGACTGGCACCGCCGACAAGGAACTGTTCCTCATCGAGGGCGCGCAGCACATCGAAACCTATTGGATCGACAAGCTCACCGGCTTCTACACGAGAACACTCTAGGTACTAAGCCGGTCCGGACAGTTAGAAACGTCTACGAATGGCGTCGAGGTCACTGAGCACGCGTGGGGACTCGACGGCCATTGGCAAGTTATCGCGATCAAGTGGCCCGTCGAGAGTTGTTTCCGAATCCGGTTGAAGTGCGGCAAAAAGCGGAGATAGGTCGCTCTGAGCCTCTCCCTGCTCAGCGACGAGTTCGAACGTCTTGTGGTCGGCCGTGTCCGCATTCAGGGCGGAGATGAGGACTTCTGCGATCTGCTGGCGGGAGATCACGCCGTCAGAGGGATCACTTGCCCACCGTCGGTCACCCTGCAGCATGACGACGTGATGTTCGTCTGGTTTGTTGTAGTCGAACCACCCCGGCCGCACGATCGTGTACGGCAAGCCACTTGCCCGTACCAGGCGTTCACCGCGGCGCTTCCAATCGTGGCCGGGCGTGGGTTTGGTGACGCCGATCGTCGTCATCAGGGCAATCCGGGCCGGATGCTTCAAAGCGTCGAGCACGTTACGGACAGCTCCGTAGTTGATCTGCTCAGCTTCACCGGCGCCGCCGTAGGTGCCATGTGTGAAGACGATCCCGTTGACTCCGTCGGAGACTTCCCCGAGTGTGTCAGGTCGAGTGAAATCGCCGACGACGATGCGGGTGCCTTCGGGAAACAGGGACGACTGGGCCGGGTCGCGAACGAGCGCCGTCGTGTCCAATCCGACGCGCATGGCTTCGGCCACGACAAGCTGGCCGATACTGCCTGATGCTCCGACAATGAGTACCGAGTCCACCGAAAATCGTTGATCCATATTTCGACGCTACGGCTGCGAGGGCCGAAGTGGGAGGAACCGTTGGTACACCGATACGCAGTCACCCCTTCCTACTCGGGCACGCGCGCCTGTTCACGAATCTTCGCGATGGCGTCGTTGAAACCATCGGCGCAACCGCTGGCGCCGGCCAGAACGCCGACCTCCGCCTCGTCGAGGCTCTTGCCGATCACCGCTTCCGGTACAGCGGCAGCGAACCGCTCCTGGTAGCCGCGAGAAGTGTCGTTGTTCTCCGGCATCGGTTCGACGGCGACATCGCTGATCGCGCCGTCACTGAGCGTGACCGTGATGGTCATGTACGACGGCGCGCCACCGTAAATACCCCTCTCGGTAAAAGTACCGTCTTCGTATTCGTTACTGCGCGAGTCCGTTTCGGCGATGCGAGAGCCCGTACCGTTCGACGGCGCGGTGGTGTCGGGATTGCTGCACCCGACAACAGGCAACAACACCGTCAGCGATGCGGCCGCGACAAAGGTCGCGCGAACAAAGTTGTGAGACTTCATAGTTCCCCTTTCTGATGACTGTGAGCTGAGTTTCGGTACACGCCGGCATGTCAGAGGAAGAGCTCTCCGGCGAAGTCGTTCGACCATTGCACACTGCCGTCGGCAAGCATGCGCACCCAGCTGAACTCGAAGGAGCGCAAGGACTCTGGGGCGCTGACGAACAAGGCGGTCGCCAGCCCGTCGGCGGTCGCAGCGTCAGCGGCCATCACCCAGGTTGCGATAACGTCGGCAACAGGTTGCCGAGTCCGTCCGTCGAGGACGTGGTGCAGCCCTTTCCCCCAGGCTCGACGGGTGGTGGCCGAGGCACACAGTGCTGCGTTCCGAAGGGGAACGGTGCCAATGACTCTCCCTGGCAAAGAAGGATGTGCCAGGCCGACGGTGAGCGGTTCCGGTCCGCAGTGTCGCAGATCGCCACTCCCGTCGACGAGGAATGCTCCGATACCGACATCCCGCAGCTTCTGAGCGATGAGATCGACCAAGTGTCCCTTGCCCGCCGCACCGACGTCGATCATCACCGGACGAACGGTGGTAATCGTGGACTCGGTCCGGTCGATATCCGAAAGCCAACACTCCCAGTGTTGGCGCCGAGCGATCGCGACCTCGTCAGGCGCCAGTGTGTAGTCGGCGTCATAACCGAGCAGTTCGAGATCGCGGCCGACGAGCGGATCCACCGCGCCGCCCGTCGCGGCAACCAGCCGGTCGTACAGTTCGAATAGCGCTACGTCACGCTCAGCGAACTCGTACTGTCCGCCGTTTTCGGCGTGCGCAATCCGGGTGATAAGCGAGTCCGCGCGGAATCGGGACCAGACGTGGTCGAAGTCTTCGGTGAGCGCGCCGATCCTTTGTCGCAGCCCATCCAGCACCGGGTTCTCGGTTGTGATCGCCCAGTCGGTGCCGATTGCTTTGAACCGAAACACCGATCGAGCGTCCGCCCTTTCCACTTCTGGCCCCGAGACCTGGGGGTCCATCCGTCTCGTCCGTTCAGGCCTCAGGGATGTCCCGGTGGAACGCCTCGAGGGTCACCGAAGCCGGGTCGGGACCGCCGCGCACGCCAGTGTCGAGCGCGTCGATTGCACCGAGTTGAGCGGTGCTGAGTTCGAAGTCGAACACATCGAAGTTCGACGCGATCCGCTCCGGGTTGACGGACTTGGGGATGGCCGACCGCCCCTCCTGCACATGCCAGCGCAACATGACCTGCGCGGGAGTTTTGCCATGAACGTCTGCAATCTCGCCGATCACCGGATCATTGAACGTCGACCTGCTGCTGTCGCCTCGGTAGCTGGTGATCCCTCCCATCGGTGACCAAGCTTGGGTAAGCACGCCGTGCTCCGCATTCGCCTTCTGCACCTCGGGCTGAGTGAAGTAGGGATGCACCTCGACTTGATTCACAGCAGGCACCACATCGGTCTGTTCGAGGAGCGCTGCGAGGTCGCCTGGCATGAAGTTACTGACACCGATCGCGCGAACCCTTCCATCCGCGAGCAGCGTCTCGAGCGCCTTGTATGCGCCGATCGTCCTCCCGAAATCGGTGGTGAGGGGCTGATGCAGCAAGAGCAGGTCGATTTGTTCGACACCAAGCTTGCCCGCGCTCTTGTCGAACGCATGCAGAGCCTCGTCATAGCCGTAGTCACTGATCCAGAGCTTCGTCTCGATGAACACTTCCGACCGATCCAACCCACTGCGACGGATTCCTTCACCGACCTCTCGTTCATTGAAGTAGGAAGCCGCGGTGTCGATCAATCGGTAACCGACGCGCAGCGCCTCGGCGACGGACGACGATGTGGTCTCCGGCGGGGTCTGGAAGACTCCGAAACCCAGAGCGGGCATTTCGATTCCGTTGTTAAAAGTGAGATTCATGCTCATTTCCTTACGTCTGTTTTCGGTGGTGTAGTGGCAGCGAGACTGCCGAGGAGCTTGAGACGGTCTTCGGAGGCGCTGCCAGGTTCAGCGGTGTAGGCGAACATGAACCAATCCGGGTTCGCCGGCAGGCCCATCGCTTCGTAGGACAATTCGAGATCGCCGACCGCAGGATGGTGGATACGTTTGATCCCCGCCCGATGGTGGCGCACATTGTGAGCTGCCCACCTGCGCCGGAAAGTCTCACTGCGCGTGACGAGTTCGCCGATCAGATCGGTCAACCGCCGATCGAGCGGATTCTGCCCGGCGTAGATGCGGAGCGTCGCGACGATGTCGTCGGCATTGCGCTCCCAGTCGGGGAAGAAGGTCTGCGCAGCAGGATCGAGGAATGTGAACCGGGCGGAGTTTCCATGGTTTGCCGGGTCATCGAAGAGGGGAGAGTACAGCGCCCGCCCGAGCGAGTTTGCAGCAACGAAGTCCATGCGCTGATCCCGCACCCACATCGGCGCGCCCGTCACCGAATCCAGAAAACGCTGCAAGGTGGGTTTGACGGTCTGCTCTCCGGGCCGGGTGCGTCGGCGCGGCGGTGGGGGCCCAGCGGCGCGAGCGAGATCAGCCAGGTGGTCGATCTCCGCGTCGTCGAGTTGGAGGGCTTTGGCAATACTGTCGAGAACTTCGGAGGAAACACCGGCCAGGTCGCCTCGCTCCATCCGGGCGTAGTACTCCACGCTTACACCTGCAAGAAAAGCGACTTCTTCTCGGCGCAGTCCGGACACCCGGCGACGACCGCCCCCGATAATCCCCGCCTGTTCCGGCTTGATCCGGTCCCTGCGAGTGCGCAGGAACTCGGATACTTGTGCACGATGATCCATAACATCGACGGTAGAGGCAGTGCTCTCATTGTGGGAGGAACTGCCAATACACGGATGAGTGTGAGCTTCCTTGCCGCTTCACAGTGCGATGAACGGGCCCGACATGGATTCTTCTTCCGGTGGTTTGACGATTCGACCGCCACGTCAGCCGAAGATCGACCTCAGATTCGCATTTATCAAGGTATTGAGCCGCTTTCGCATGCTGACAACCTCTGCCTCGGGCGGTATCGGATCGTCCAAGAAGAGCGTCCAACGCAGCATCGTGCTGTTTCCGACCGGCTCGATGTCGAATCGGATGACGGCGTCGGGTCGGTCCGGCCAGATCGACGACCAGATCACCAGCTCCGGTTCTTCAGCCCTGACGGTCTCCGGTGCGATCTCGCTCTCGAGAAGTTCCAGCCAGTGCCGGGCGGGCTGGCGGTACGGATCGATCAATGCCTCGAACATGAAGCGCGCAGGCGGCGGCTGGCTCCGGCGCCTCGTCGCGACTTGCTGCATGGCACGAGCGTAACCGCCTCTCAAGGGCATACCTCTGCCTTCGCAGTGCTGGATCCACGAAAACTGGGATAAACCGGGCATCGACGGAGGACACTCAGGAGCACATCCGTCTGGGAGGGCCGCTCATGCGTAAACGCCATCAGGTTCTGCTTGCAGTGTCCGCAGCGATCGGACTGTCGCTGACGCCGATCAATGCGTCGGCAACACCGAGCACTGGAGTACACGGTGAAATCCTCGGGCAGGTGACTTTCGACGGCAAGGATTACATCCTGCGCCAGATCACCATCGACCCCGGCGGTTCCACCGGTTGGCACTTCCACGACGGGACGCTCTACGCGCTGATCGCGCAGGGCACGTTGAGCCACTACCGATCCGATTGCTCCGTCGACGGGATCTACAGCGCCGGAAATACTTTGATCGAACCGAGCGGTTCAGATCATGTGCACATCGGAAATAACTCTCAGACAACACCATTGGTGCTCGAGGTCGTCTACGTCAATCCGGCGGGCAGCCCCCTATCCGAAGATGCTGCGCCGCCCAACTGCCAGCTACCCGGCTGACGACGCCGAAGCGGTAAACCTCACCGGCATCGATTCGAGACCGGACACGAAGTTGGCGGCACGCCGCTGCAACGGCGCGTCGGTGGCGAGTTCCATTCCCGGCAGCCTGGCGAAGAGTTGCTCGAACATGATCCGTCCCTCGAGCCTGGCCAGCTGATTACCCAGACAGAAATGCGTTCCGAAGCCGAAGGCCACGTGTGGATTCGGTGTGCGGCCGATATCGAACCGTTCGGCGTTCAGGAACACGGACTCGTCGAAATTTGCCGATTCGAAGAGCAGCAGCATCTTCTCACCCGCCTTCAGTTGCGCACCGAAGAAATCGGTATCACGGGTCATAGTTCGAGCCATGTTCTTGATCGGCGAGGACCACCGCAGCATCTCCTCCATTGCCAAGGGAATGGTATCGGGATCGTCGACTAGCTCCCGGCGCTGGTCCGGATGGCGCAGTAGCTGTTCCATGCCGCCGCTGAGCACGTGCCGTGTGGTCTCGTCACCGCCGATCAGGATCAGCAGGGATTCGTTGACGATTTCCTGATCGGAGAGGGCTTCGCCGTCGACCGCACTGTGAATCAACGTGCTCACCAAATCGTCGGCCGGGTCGCTCCTCCGCTCGGCGATGGTTCGCATCATGTACGCGGTGAAATCGACGTACGCAACCATCATGGCCTGCAGTTGATCCTGGGAAGCGTTGCTTCCCAATGCCTTCACCAGATCGTCCGACCACCGCAGAAACAACGCGCGTTCCTCCGGACGGACACCCAACATGTCGCCGATGACGGCCATGGGAAGCGGTGCTGCCAGGTCTGCGACGAAGTCGGCTTCTCCTTTCTCACAGACGGCGTCGATCAGTTGATCGCAGATCTCCCGGATACGGCCGGCCTTGGCTTCGACTTTCTTACGTGTGAAACCCGCGTTGACCAAGCGTCGACGTGTGAGGTGCTGCGGGTCGTCCATGTCGATCATCTGCGGCAATGGACCGGTTTCGGGGCGGATGCCACCGGCGTTGGAGAACAGTTCGGGATCCCGCTCGGCTGCGACGACGGCGTCGTAACTCGCGGCCGCGGTGATTCCGTTGGCGTCGTCTCGGTACACGGGCTCGTGATCACGCATCCAGGCGTATGCGTCGCGCACATTGCCGAGGTCTCCGCTGTAGAAGCGCCCGTCGATCAAATCGAAGGTCGGTCTGGTAGCCATCACTCCGCCTCTCGCACAACCCTTGCCTCAATAAGTAGAACCTGTTCCTATATAGCGTGGGGCGTTTTCACCGAAGCCGAATCGGAAATCCTCCAGAATCAGCACGCGAGCCCGCCGGAGCAACGACCAGGAGACACGCATGGACGACGACACCGCCTCAGCGGGCATACCCACTTTCGCCGGCACATCGATACTGGTGACCGGCGGCGGTAGTGGCATCGGCCTGGGCATCGCTCGTTCGCTGGTTGCGTCTGGCGCTCACGTCACGATCTGCGGACGCAACAAGGCGAAACTCGATGCTGCCGCCGAATCGATCCGGCAGGCGACTGCCGCAGGATCGGTCAGCGTCTCCCCCGCCGACGTCACGATCGAGACAGACGTCGTCGCCGCTGTCGCCGCGGCGGTCTCCGTCACCGGAAAGCTCGACGGAGTCGTGGCCTGCGCCGGCGGGAACGAAACCATCGCACCGGTCACGCAACTCGACGTCGACGCCTGGCGCCGCACCGTCGACCTCAACGTCACGGGGACCATGCTGACGATCAAGCACGGCGCGCGGGCACTGGTGGCAGGAGGCGGTGGATCCATCGTCGCGATCTCGTCGATCGCCAGCAGCAACACACATCGCTGGTTCGGCGCGTACGGAGTCTCGAAATCCGGCGTCGACCACCTGGTGCAGTTGGCAGCAGACGAACTGGGCGCCAGCAACATTCGTGTCAACGCGATCCGCCCGGGGCTGACCCGAACGGATCTGGTCGCGCTCATCACCGACGGTGGCCCCATCCTGGACGACTACCTGGCCAACACGCCGCTCGAACGCGTCGGCGAGGTCGAGGACGTCGCCGGACTCGCTTCCTTCCTCCTCGGACCGCACTCCACCTGGATCACCGGGCAGATCATCAACGTCGACGGAGGCCAAATGCTGCGCCGCGGACCGGATTTCCGCTCGATGCTCGAACCCGTCTACGGCTCCGACGGACTCCGCGGGGTGGTGGCGCCATGAGCTACACGATTCTGGGCAAGAGGGTCGAGATGCCCGTCGAAGTTCGCATCGCGTCGGCCTTCATGGCGTTGTACTCGGTACCGAGCACAACCGCGCAGTCGATCATCGACTACACCGGCTTGACCGTGCTCCAGTACCGCCCCGGCCGGGCGCTGTGCGGCCTGGTTTTTGTCGACTACATCGACGGGGATCTGGGGCCGTACAACGAATTCGGAGTGACGTACATGGTGCGCAGCCACACTGCGCCTCCCGAAACCTCGGTGCTGGGAGATCTACGTTCGCTCGCTGCCGGAACAGCAGGGGCACTCATTCACGAGTTGCCGGTGGACGGAGAGTTCACCAAGGCCGCCGGCCGGGAAATCTGGGGATTCCCGAAGGTGCTCGCCGAGTTCGACACCGAGCACGTCGGCTCGGTCAAGCGCGGATCCGTCTCTCGCGACGGCAAACTCATCACACAGTTGAGTGTGAAATCCGGCGTCAGCGTGCCTGGCGGCGGAGCCAACATGTCGTTGGCCGCGTACTCACATCTCGACGGCGCCACCAGGTGCACGTCGTGGGACATGGCACCGACCGGCGTCAAATCTCGCCCTGGTGGAGCCGAGGTTCAACTGGGCAGTCACCCGATGGCGGCGGAGCTTCGGAAACTGGGACTCCCCCGCCGGGCCCTGATGACCACGACCATCAAGAACCTGGCGATGACGTTCGGGGAGGCCACAACAATCTGAGTGTCGGCCGACGGCACCCCTTTCGGTCACGTGTGACTCGGGCTACACTCCTGGACGGTTGACCAACTCGCGTCAGACCGCCCGAAAGGACACTCGTGCAGATCACCCGACGCACCGTACTGGCAGGCGCTGCCGCCGCACCTGCGCTCGCCGCTCTGTCGACGAACCAGGCCGTCGCAGCTTCGCCGGCACGCACCGTTTCACCCGCACGCACCGACAAGTCGTCGGCGTCACTGCAGGTGGGCGTCGGAACATCCGACGTGACCGGACCGGTCGCCGAAGTCGGCATGATGGGCTACTCGAGCTTCGATCAACGCGCCGAAGGCCTGCACCAGCGAATGCGCGCACGCGCCTTCATCTTCGAGTCCGGCGGGTCGCGGGTCGCCTACGTGTGCGTCG
Organism: uncultured Rhodococcus sp.; assembly: GCF_963525155.1. NCBI lineage: Bacteria > Bacillati > Actinomycetota > Actinomycetes > Mycobacteriales > Nocardiaceae > Rhodococcus > uncultured Rhodococcus sp. The sequence goes on along the minus strand of NZ_CAURKP010000007.1, from coordinate 49,495 downwards.
ACAACTGCATGATCTTCCAGTCCGTTCACGACGAGGTCCTGCGCCGACTGGCCGGGAGTTTCGGTGACATCTACACCGAACGCAACGTCATGTTGACGGCCATCCATTCACACGCGGCATGTGGCGGGGCCTCGCACAACTACGCGTACAACCTCGCAGTTCTCGGCTTCGAACTGCAGGTGTTCGAAGCCGAGGTCAACGGCATGGTCGAGGCGATCAGCGCTGCGCACGAGAACCTGGCGCCAGGCACGGTCCGTTTCGGGCGGTCCGATCTCACCGATGCCAGCGTCAACCGATCGCGAGTGGCGTTCGACCTCAATCCCGAAGAGGACAAGGCCTACTACCCCGGTGGCAACGACCACCACATGCGTGTCATGCGGATCAGTCGGGGCAGCAAGGACATCGGAGCGATCAACTGGTTCGCCACCCACTGCGCCTCGCTCACGAACGAGAACCATCTCATCTCCGGGGACAACAAGGGCGCCGCGGCGTACTTCTGGGAGCACGACGACCGGGGTGTGCGTTACCTCGACGGCGACACCAGCTTCATTGCTGCTTTTCCGCAGACCAACAGCGGCGACATGTCACCGAACCTCTTCCTCGAGCCCGGACGCGGACCGACCGAAGACGAATTCGAGAACGCACGCATCATCGGGCTGCGCCAGGTAGCGGCGGCTCGAACTGCCTTCGACGCGGCGTCCGACACCGTCACCGGTGGTGTCGACAGTCGGATCATGTACCTGGACATGGCAAATCAGGTGGTGAGTGGAAGATTCACCCCCGACGGGCGCGAGCATCGCACCGCGCCGGCTGCGATCGGCGCGGCAATGAGCGCCGGAAGCGTCGAGGACGGACCGGCAATCCCGATCTTCCCCGAGGGCACCCGAAACCCCATGATCGACGCCCTGGGCGGTATGGATGCTCCTGTGCCTCAATGGCTTCAGGATGCACAGGCGCCCAAACTCGTAGTCGTTCCGGTCGGCCTGCTGCCACCGGGCGGATGGGTGCCGAACGTACTCAAGATCCAAATCCTGCGGATCGGTCAGTTCTACATCGTCGGTGGCCCTGCGGAATTCACCATCGTCTCCGGATTACGAGTGCGTCGAACCGTCGCCGAGGAGCTTGGGGTTCCCCTCGAGAACGTCATCTTCCAGGGGTACGCGAACTCGTACTCGAGCTACTGCACCACACCACAGGAATACGATTCGCAGCAGTACGAGGGCGGTTCGACGATGTTCGGCCGTTACACACTACCGGCCTATCAGCAGGGGTATGCCTCCCTTGCAGCCGCGATGCGCGACGGCACCGAACCTCCTCGCGGCCCCGCTCCGGCCGACCTGTCTGGGTTCCAACCCAGCTTCGGACCTGGCGTCGACTTCGACGAGCCCTTGCCGGGACCACATGTCGGCGATGCAACCGTCCAGCCCGGCGACAGCTCACCGGGTGCGCAGGTTGCCGTCGAGTTCGTCACCGGCCACCCCAAGAACGACACTCACCGAAACGGGACCTTCTACGAGATCCAGCGAAATACCGGCGGATCCTGGACACGGGTCGCCGACGACAACGACTGGTCCACCAAACTGCACTGGCGCCGGGTCGGGAGCAACGGTTCCGTCGCGCGCATCACGTGGGATGTTCCGGCCGATACTCCGGCGGGTACGTATCGAGTCCAACACTTCGGTGCGTCGAAGGCTCGGGGTAGCGGCGCGATCACGCCTTTCTCCGGGGTGACCGCCGAATTCCGCCACCCCTGCCCCGCGTGACCGTAAGGCTCCCCTTGTTCAACAAGGGGAGCGATACGTTCACGCGATGGGGTCAGAGCGCAATGGCCAGGTTCAGGCGGCGGTCGGGTGCAGCGAGGTGGTCGGCGTCGACGGCTCTGACGCTGCCGGGCGGTCGATCTTCGCCGCGACGAGCAAGACCAGCAGACCGGCGACAGTGACTGCCGCTCCCATCCAGATCGGGGAGGTGAAGCCGAGTCCCGCGGCGATGGTGATTCCGCCCAGCCATGCCCCGAGTGCGTTGCCGACGTTGAAGGCGGCGATGTTGGCACCCGACGCCATGGTCGGTGCGGCCGACGCGTAGTTCATGATCCGCATCTGCAGACCGGGAACCGTCGCAAAACCGAAGGCGCCCATGAAGAACAGCGAGATCACAGTCATGGCCTTGCTCTCCGCGGTGGCGGCGAACACGATCAGAACGACGGTCAGGATCGCGAGAATCCAGACCAGCGCCTTCGTGAGCGAACGGTCGGCCGCCTTGGCGCCGAGGAAGTTGCCGACGAACAGGCCCGAGCCGAAGAGGATGAGCAGCCACGGAACGCTGGACGTCGCGAAGCCGGTCACCTCGGTGAGGGTGAAGGCGATGTAGGTGAACGCTCCGAACATTCCGCCGTAGCCGAGGATGGTGATGACGATCGAGAGCCATACCTGCTTGTTGCGGAACGCCCCCAACTCTCCGCGCAATCCGCCGCCGGTCGTGCTGGCGGGTGTCGTCGGGACGAGTGCTGCAATTCCGATGAGCGCGATGACGCCGATGACGGTGATGGCCCAGAACGTCGAGCGCCATCCGAGTTGCTGGCCCAGCAGCGTGCCGAACGGAACGCCGAGAACGTTGGCGATGGTCAGGCCCGCGAACATCATCGCGATGGCGCCGGCGCGCTTGTTGGGCGCCACCATGTCGGCGGCAACCACCGAGCCGATTCCGAAGAACGCACCGTGGCACAGTGCCGCGACGATGCGTCCGCCCATCATGACCTCGTAGGAGGGCGCGAGCGCAGACATCAGGTTGCCGATGACGAACAGCACCATGAGCGAGAGAAGGACCTTCTTGCGCTCGAAGCGGGTGACGGCAGCGGTCAGGAGGATCGCGCCGATCGCCACCGACAGTGCGTAGCCCGAGATCAGGTAGCCCGCGACGGACTCGGTGACCTCGAAATCAGCCGAGACCTCGGGCAGGAGGCCCATGATGACAAATTCGGTGAGGCCGATCCCGAACCCGCCCATAGCGAGGGCAATGAGACCCAATGGCATCTCGATGTTCCTTTCACAGATTTACGCGTAAGCCGTTAGCGGGCGTGTGCATTAGTTGCAGGCGCGCTATAAATAGTTGCACGCGCGCGCTACATGCGCAAGCTGGTAACCTGGAGTCGCAGGAAACGGACAAGGAGAATCACATGGGGATCGCCGACGACGCCGTCGAAATCCGTTCGCAAGGGTGGCGCACGCTCGCAGCACTGCACGGCGCCCTCGACACCGAACTGGAACGCGCGCTCCAGCGTGAGCACAAACTGTCCGTCGTCGAATACACCGTCCTCGACGCGTTGAGCCGCCAGGACGGCTGGCACATGCGGATGGCTCAGTTGGCTCGCGCTGCCGCACTGAGCAGCAGCGCCACGACGCGCTTGGTCAATCGACTCGAAGATCGAGGACTATTGACGCGCATCCTGTGCGCCGACGACCGTCGAGGCATCTACACCGAACTGACGCCGGCCGGCCGCGAGCTTCTCGAAAGCGCACGGCCGACGCACGACGCCACCCTCGAAGCCGCACTCGACGAGGCATGCAAGACACCCGAACTCGCGCCACTGGTGCGCGCCCTCCACGAGCTTCCCGTCGGCTAGAAAGCTGCCGGAAGCAGCGCACGCTCTTTGATGCCCGAGACCACCTGAGCGACAAACACACCCGCGTCGACGACCGCCCGCCCACCACGCGCGGGGACCAGAACGTCGACGGTGCCGCCGTGCACCTCGTTGTCCCCGATCACCGCGATGTACGGGTCACGGTGAGTGCGTGCCTCGCGGATGCGACGTCCCAACGATCCGTCAGGCGCGATCGCCACTCGAACATCGCGAGCCTCGAGATCGGCCCGCAAACGCTCGGCCTCAACCTGGTGCCGGTCGCCGACGGGCAGAATCGAGACTTGGTTGGGTGCCAGCCACGGCGGCATCCGCCCTTCGAACCTTTCGATCAAAAGCGCAGTCATGCGTTCCATCGACCCGAGCAAGCCCCGATGGATCATGACGGGGCGAACCTTGGATCCGTCCTCAGCGGTGTACTCGAGGTCGAACCGCTCCGGTTGATTGAAGTCGAGTTGCACGGTCGAGAGTGTTTCCTCGCGGCCGTGCGCGTCTCGCACCTGGACGTCGATCTTGGGACCGTAGAACGCTGCCTCCCCCTTCGCTTCCACGTACTCGATCGAGCGTGCATTCAGCGCCCCGCGAAGGTGATCCTCGGCGTCCGCCCACTGCTCGTCGGTGCCGAGGTACTGCCCCTCTCCCCCTCTGATCGAGAGGCGGTACTTCCGTTCGGCAATCCCCAGAGTCGAGTAGCAGCGCTCGATCGCGTCGAGCGCGACGATCACTTCCGCTTGCACTTGTTCACGACTACAGAAGACATGTGCGTCGTCGAGATTGATCTGTCGGACTCGACTCAATCCGCTGAGAACTCCGGAGAGTTCGCTACGGAACATCGAGCCGAGTTCACGAACGCGGAAAGGTAGCTCGCGATAACTACGACCGCGAGCGGCGAATACCTGAGCGTGATGGGGACAGTTAGCCGGACGAAGGAGAAATGACTCTCCGCCTATCTTCATTTCGGGGAACATGTCGTCCGAGAACTTGGACCAATGCCCAGATCTCTCGTACAACTCTTTCTTCGCCATAACGGGGGTATAGACACCCCGGCATCCGGATCGCGCTGCTTGTTCGGCGGCGAACTTTTCGAGTTCGTTCCTGATGACGGCGCCGTCCGGTAACCAGAGTGGGAGGCCGGCTCCGACTATGGGGGTGGTGGCGAAAAACTCCAGGTCGCGCCCGAGTTCGCGGTGGTCAATGCTCATGAGAGCTCTCCGAATCGTTCAAGGGGAGACGCACACGGAGCGACGAAACAGGAAAGCCCCGGGGCGATAACTCCCGGGGCTGAAAGGGTTCGGTCAGCAGTTGCTAAACGATGCGCCGGAAGAGAACCGGCGTCGTCGTGTTGTGCGCAATACTGACCATGTACGTGAGGTTACATCAACTTCCTACCCACCTACAGCCCGAATTGTCGGGCCTCTATGCTGACGCAACTGGGAAGGCGCAGCAGTAGCCAACGAAACACCCACGAAGAGCGAAGTTTCGGCAATCATGTCCGAACGTGAGGTTCTCGGATATGAGGAGGATGTGCGACGGTGCCGGACCACTTGCTCGAACAGTTGATCACCATTCCTTTGTTCACCGGAATCATCGGGTACATCACCAATTGGTCGGGCGTCCTGATGCTGTTTGCGCCGATCAACTTCCACGGGATCAAAGTGCCCGGCCTCAAACTGCTCTTCCCGTTCCTCCCCCGACGCGTCCAGGTGATCCCCGCGATCACCAGCGACGGCAGATTCGGTTGGCAAGGCATCGTCCCCTCGCGGGCGGAGAAGATGGCGTCGATCGCCGTCGACAAATCCCTCGCGAAAGTCGGCAGCATCGCCGATTTCTATCGCGTCCTGGACCCGGACAGCATCGCCGAGCACTTGGTGAACATTTCTCGCAGTGAAGTGCGCGGCGTGGTCACCAGAATCATGACGGCCGAGAATCCTCAGCTCTGGCACAACCTTCCGACGTCGGTGAAGGAAGCCGTCTTCCGCAAAGTGGAGGACGATCTGCCGGCCAGCGTGCGCATGATCACCGACCGCATCGAAGAGGACATCGACGAGTTCATCGACGCGAAGCTGATGGTGATCCGCTACCTCTCTTCGCACCCCAAACTGCTCAACGACATCTTCCGCACGATGGGCAACAAAGAGCTCAGGTTCATGCAGAACTTCGGCTTCTACTTCGGATTCCCGATGGGCTTCGTGCTCGTCGGAATCCTCCATCTGGTTCCGCAGTGGTGGGTGCTTCCCATCGGCGGTGTGATCATCGGATACATCGTGAACTACCTCGGCATCACGATGATCTTCGAGCCGATCACCCCCAACCGTTGGGTGCCGTGGAGGCAGGGGCTCTTCCTGAAGCGACGCACCGAGATCATCGCCGGGTACGCAAAAACCCTCGCCGATCACGTCGTGACGCTCGAGAACATCGGCACCGAACTCCTCGAAGGTCCCCGCTCGGACCGAACGCGGCGGATGCTCGATCAGGTACTGCGCGAATCCGTCGACGACGCAGCCGGCTGGGCAAAGTCGGTGGTCAAGATGACCGTTGGTTCGCAGAGCTACAAGCGTCTGCCCGGCCTGGCCACCACCGAAGTGCTCGACCTGTACCCAAGGGTCTTCGAGGACGCGGAGTTCGCCGAGAACCAGTCGGAGAAGATTCGTGTCTTCGTCACCGAACGCATGAGCATCCTTTCACCGGAAGATTTCAGCGAACTACTACGCTCAGCCGTCAAGCAGGACGAGTGGCTGTTGTTCGTACACGGGGCCGTGCTGGGCTCGTTTGCCGGTTTCCTACACCTCGCAATATTCGGAGTATGAGCATGAGTGAGCACGACCATCGCATGATCGTCGAAGCGGAATCGTACGACTGGGCTGCGGACATCACGCCGGTCGAATCCGTCGAAAAGCGTCTGATCCGTAGCCTTGTCGGGCTGACCGCCACGACGACGCTCACGTCGATCAAGCTGACAGGGTGGGCTTTCGGAACGGCGAAGGAGGCGACGCGGCAGATCGTTCAGGCTGCCGCCGAAGCCGCGGCAGAGGCCGCTGAATCGGCCAATGTTCAATCCGAACGTCGGGCCGAGAACTCCAACGGAGACGGCTCGCGGACCGAGAACCTACGGGCAGCAATGGCAACTCGTACCAATCGCAAGCAGAGCGTGGAGGCCACTCTCGCGGCGCTGCGGGCACGTGGCGACAGATTGCTGGACCGTTCCGCGGACGTGACCGATCGCGACGATCTGCACCCGGCCTACGACCGGATCCTCGACGAGATCGCGCCGGACGAAGCTCGAATTCTTCGGTTGTTGGCCACTTCAGGTGCGCAACCGAGCGTGGACGTACGTACGGCGCGGCCGTTCGGCGTCGGCTCGGAGATGATCGACGAGGGTCTGTCGATGATCGGAGAACTGGCAGGCTGTCGTCATCTGGACCGCATCAGCGCCTACCTGAACAACCTGCATCGGCTCGGTTTGGTGGCGTTCTCACGCGAGCCCGTCGAGGCCGACCGGTACCAGGTGGTCGAGGTACAGCCGTCGGTGATCGAGGCGGTCAAGCGAGCCGGACGATCGAACAAGATAGTGCGTCGTAGCATCCTGTTGACGCCGTTCGGTGACGACTTCTGTCATACCTGTTTTTCTCTGTAGGGCCTCCGGCCCTGTGCCCCCTACAGCCAGGTATCTTCTGTCGTTGTCGTCAGGAACGCTTCGAGATCGTCACGCCAGGTAGCCGGAACAGTCTTGTCCGGCTCGATGCCCGTGTACTGCCCGCGATAGAAGAGCAGCGGGCGTTCGGTCTTGATCTCACTCATCGACGAAACCCGACCGAAGACGACGTAGTGATCGCCGCCGTCGTGGACGGTTTCCACCGTGCAGTCGATGTGTGCAAGGGACTTGTCGATGATCGGCGAGCCCAGAGGCGATGGCGTCCAATCGATGCCGGCGAACTTGTCCGGCTCACGTGACCCGAAACGAGCACACACCGCCTGCTGTTCCTCCGCCAACACGTTGACGGCGAACTTACCGGTCCGCTCGATTGCCGCCCACGACCGAGAACCCTTGGTGGGGCAGAACAACACCAAAGGCGGGTCGAGTGACAGGGCCGCGAAAGACTGACATGCGAACCCGACAGGCTCACCGTCGTCGACTGTCGTGATGATGGTGATACCCGTGCAGAATTGCCCGAGAACCGTGCGGAACTGGCGTGGATCGATCGCCTGCTCCGCACTCACCGACGCGTCGGGCGAACTCACGGCTTCATTCCCACCGTGAAGTCGTGACCCCACAGGCTCACGGCCGTGCTTTCCCTCGCGATCCAGTTTTCGTCCTCGACCTCTAGCCCCTCACAACCGAATTCGATGTCGAACCCACCTGGAGTCTTCATGTAGAACGAGAGCATCTCGTCGTTGACGTGGCGACCGAGAGTCGCCGACATCTTGACCTTCTTGCGCAGTGCCCGGTCGAGGCACAGTCCGACGTCGTCGGAGTTCTCCACTTCGAGCATCAGGTGCACGATGCCCGTCGGGTTGGGCAACGGCAGGAACGCCAAGCTGTGGTGACGCGGGTTGCAGCCGAGGAACCTCAGCCACGCCGGGTCGCCGTCCGCGGGCCGGCCGACCATCTGCGGAGGCAGACGCATCGAGTCGCGAAGCTTGAATCCGAGTACGTCGCGGTAGAACCGCAGCGAAGCATCGTCATCGTCGGTGGTGAGCACGACGTGGCCGAGCCCCTGCTCGCCCGTCACGAACCTGTGCCCGTACGGGCTCACGATCCGGCGGTGTTCGAGAGCAGCGCCGTGGAACACCTCGAGGGAGTTACCCGAGGTGTCCTCGAACGCGATCATCTCGACGACGCGACGGTCCTTGAGCTGCTCCGCCGTGCCTTCCTTGAACGGAACACCGGCTGCCGACAACCTGTCACGGATATCCTGTAGCTCAGCGGCATTCGCGGTTTCCCAACCCGAGACGAGCAGACGGTCCGTGTCGTTCGGAACGATGACAAGTCGCGCCGGGAAGTCGTCCATACGCAGATACAGCGATTCCGCGTCGACGCCCTTGCCCTCGATCATTCCGAGGATCTTGAGTCCGTATTCGCGCCACGCAGCCATGTCGGTGGCCCCGATGCGCATGTACGCCAGAGATCGAATACCCATCATTTACCTCCGTCGAGCAGGAAGTCGGTTGCGAGCCGGTTGAATTCGTCGAACTTCTCGAGCTGCGCCCAGTGACCGCAACCGCCGAAGACGTGGAGCTGCGCGCGCGGGATCATCTTGAGCGCGACCAGTGCGCCGTCGAGAGGGTTGACCCGATCCTCACGGCCCCAGATCAGCAACACACGCTGACGAAGCTTGTACGCCTCGCGCCAGAGCATGCCGAGCTCGAAGTCACCGCTGGAGAAGGACTTACCCATCGCCTTGGCCGCAGCCAGCGACTCGGGAGTGCTGGCGGCAGCAAAACGTTCGTCGACGAGTTCCGGCGTGATCAGCTTCTGATCGAAGACCATGATCCGCAGGAATGCTTCGAGGTTTTCTCGGGTGGGCTGGTAGCTGAACTTTCCGAGGTTCTTGACGCCCTCGGTGGGGTCCGGCGCAAACAGGTTGACACTCAGACCGCCGGGGCCCATCAGAACGAGGCGACCCGCACGGTCCGGGTAGTCGAGCGCAAAGCGAACAGCAGCGCCACCACCGAGCGAATTGCCCAGCAGATCAACGCGACCGGTGATCTCGAGCGTGTCCAGGAGATCGTTGAGCGCCGACGCACTGTGCACGAAGTACTGCGGATGCTCCGTCGGCTTGTCGGACTGCCCGTAACCGGGCTGATCGACCGCGATGACGTGAAAGCTCTTCGCCAACACCGGAATGTTGCGGGCGAAGTTAGACCACGACGACGCGCCTGGGCCACCGCCGTGCAGCAGCACGATGGTCTTGTCGTTTCCGACGCCCGCCTCGTGGAAGTGCAGTTTCAGATCGGGGCGCACTTGCGCGAACCGTGAAGTGGACTCGTAGGTGAGGGCTTCTTCGGTGGTTGTCACTGAGCCTCCTCTAGACCATCGTGTCGGTGATCGGCAGACCGAATTCGCCGGTTCCGAACATGACGTAGGCGCGTTCGGGATCGTTGGCGGCGTGGACGCGACCAGCGTGAGCATCGCGCCAGAAACGCTGGATAGGAGTGCCGTTCTGCAGCGCCGTGGCGCCGGAGTTCTCGAAGAGCTTGTCGATCGAGGCGATCGCGCGGCCCGTGGCGCGCACCTGGTCACGTCGAGCGCGCAGCCGCAGTTCCATCGGAACCTCTTCGCCCGCAAGGATCAACGCGTACTCGTCGGCGACGTTGCCGGAGAGCTGACGCCACGCGGCGTCGATGTCGCTGGACGCCTCGGCGATGCGCACCTTGGCAAACGGATCGTCCTTCGACTTCTCGCCGGCGAACGCAGCGCGCACACGCTTGCCCTGGTGCTCGACGTGCGCTTCGTAAGCTCCGTAAGCCATTCCGACGATCGGTGCCGAGATCGTCGTGGGGTGAATGGTTCCCCACGGCATCTTGTAGACCGGCGCGGTGTTGTTCTCGAGGCCCGGGGCGGTCAGTTCGCTCATCGCCCGGAAGCTCAGCACGCGATGCTTGGGAACAAAAACATCCTTGACCACAACGGTATTGGAGCCGGTTCCACGCAGACCGACCACATTCCACACGTCGTCGATCTGGTAGTCCTCGCGAGGAATCAGGTAGCTCACGAAATCGACTGCGCGGCCGTCCTTGAACACCGGACCACCGAGAACGGCCCAGCTGGCATGGTCACAACCCGAGGACCACGCCCACGCACCGTTGACCTTGTATCCGCCCTCGACTACTTCACCCATACCCATCGGGGCGTAAGAGGACGAGATGCGAACGTCAGTGTCGTTGCCCCACACGTCTTCCTGCGCCTGCTGAGAGAAGAGGGCGAGGTGCCAGTTGTGTACCCCGATGATCGAGGAGACCCACCCTGTGGAACCACACGCGCTGGCGATCTTCTTGACCGCGGAGTAGAACAGCACCGGATCGGCTTCGTATCCGCCCCACTGCTTCGGCTGCAGCAAGCGGAAGAAGCCTGTTTCCTGAAGAGCCTTGATGGACTCGTCGGGGATACGACGCAGATCCTCGGTCTCCTGTGCGCGCTCGCGCAGTGCCGGCAGTAGTGCGTCGAGCCTCTGCATCACCTCGTGGCTGTCATGGTTACCCACTTCGACGCTCCCGTCTTCCTCGATCGGTTGGTTCACTTACACTTGAGACTAGAACACGTTCTCTTTTCTGTCGAGACGCTGACAAAGGTCCCGTTTGTGGCCGCAATGCTGTAACAAGTGCCCCCAAAATCTGGCGGAACCGGATCGAGTTCTATAACGTGTTCTACTAACAGCTAGAAGGGATGTGAGGTCACAATGGCGCAGATTCGCGAGATCGACGTCGGAACGGTGCAAACTCGTTTCGCCCGCGGTTGGCACTGCCTGGGTCTACTGAAGACCTTCAAGGACGGCAAACCGCACGCGATCGAGGCTTTCGGTACGAAGCTCGTGGTGTTCGCCGACAGCAAGGGCGACATCAAAGTTCTCGACGGATACTGCCGTCACATGGGTGGTGACCTCACACAAGGCGAGGTCAAGGGCGATTCCATCGCCTGCCCCTTCCACGACTGGCGCTGGGGCGGCAACGGCAAGTGCACCGGCATTCCTTATGCCCGCCGCGTGCCTCCGCTCGCACGCACCCGCGCGTGGACGACCCTCGAGCAGAACGGTCAGCTCTTCGTCTGGAACGACCCCGAGGGCAATCCGCCGCCCGAAGAGATCGTGATTCCTCGTATCGAGGGCGCGTACAGCGACGAATGGACCGACTGGACCTGGAACTCCATGGTCATCGAGGGGTCCAACTGCCGCGAGATCATCGACAACGTGGTCGACATGGCGCACTTCTACTACATCCACTACGCCTTCCCGACGTACTTCAAGAACGTCTTCGAAGGTGAGATCGCCACTCAGTACCTCAACACCACGGGCCGTCCCGACATCGGAATGGCCTCCCAGTACGGCGGCGACACGCTGCTTCGCTCCGAAGCTGCGTATTACGGACCGTCGTACATGGTCAATCCCCTGTGGAACAGCTACAGCGGATACGAGGTCGAGAGTGTTCTGATCAACTGCCACTACCCGATCAGCCCGGACTCGTTCGTGCTGCAGTGGGGCGTGACGGTGAAGAAGCCGACGGGTGTCTCCGACGAGATGGCCGACAAGTTGGCCGGCAAGTTCACCGAGGGCATCAGCGAGGGATTCCTGCAGGACGTCGCGATCTGGAAGAACAAGACCAAGATCGAGAATCCCCTTCTCTGCGAAGAAGACGGCCCCGTCTACCAGCTACGACGCTGGTACGAGCAGTTCTACGTGGACAAGGCCGACGTCACCGAGAAGATGACGCAGCGCTTCGAGTTCGAGGTGGACACCACCAAGGCAAACGAAGCCTGGCACGCCGAGGTCGAGGAAAACCTCGCACGCCAGAAGGCCGAGAAGGAAGCTGCAGCAGAAGCGGCAAAGAAGGAAGCAGAGGTCTAGTCGTGAGCGCCTCGATCGGAACCGACGCACGGTGGGCTCGTTGGGCCAAGGCACCGGACTTTGCCGGGCAAACGGAACGGCTCGAGGCGATCGCGGCCCAGACGATCGAGGACAAGCACGAATACCTCGACTCGGGTCTGCAGGAAGTCGACTGCAAGGCATGCGGCGCGTGCGTACTGGTTCGCAAGAACACGTACAAACACACCAGCGTGCAGTGGACTTCCGACCCGGCGCTGCGTTGCCACACCTTCAAAGAGGCAATTGCTTCCGGGCAGTCGACGGCATTGAAAGACGGTTGCCCGAAACTGCACGACAGCATCGCGGACGCAGTAAGGGACGGCACCATCACGGTGCGTGATCCCGAGGTCAGCTGACCTGATTGTGTAGAACGAGGGCCGACCCACCACGGGTCGGCCCTCGTTTTACGTTCCAGCGACTGCGCGTCCGTCAGGCAGGCGGTCGCACCTTTCGTGCGGCCACCGCGTAGACGTCGCTCGACGTGGTGAGAGAGTTCTTTCCGCTGGCCGCCGGCACTCCCCCGCGTAGATTCACGGCCCAGTTGAGCGCACCCAGCGGTCCACACCCGCTGGCTCCCGGCGCCGCAAACACCGCATCCGAATGTGGGACTGCCGGGAACACTGCACCGGGGAACTCACCGATAGGTTCCGACGGAGGGTTTCCGGTTGTGGTCAGGTGAAGGTTGATCGGATTCGAAACCGAACCGATGTAGCAATCGTCACCGAGCAAGGGATTAGACAGTTTCAATCGAACAGGCATGGTGAGTTCCTGCTCGAGAACCTTCAGATCCGGGACTCCCACCGATTCCACCGTCGCGCTGATCTGAGTCAGTCCCAGCGGAGTATCGATCCCGAGAGCACCTCCGGGTACCGAAATCGGATTGGAATAGACCCCGTTGGACCCGTCCTGCTTGGCGACGAACGTCTCGATGAAACTGTTGTCCGGCTGGGTCGCGTATTTCACTCCGCCCGCAACCTTGAGGCTTCCGTCCGGGATCGGCACCGAAAGTGCGCCCAATTTCATGGTCCCTCCGCGAACTACGACGCTGGCGCACGTCGTCACCTCGAGATCCTCGATCGGGCACGTGCCCCAACCGTCGAAGGTCAACGGATCAACCGCTGCCGCACCGGAGGAACCGAGCGATCCGCTGCCGGAAGACCCTGACGATGATTCGTCGGCAATTGCCACACCTGCACCGGCCATGACAAATGTTGCAACTAGCGCGACTGTCGACATCACTCGAGATTTGTTGCGGCTCTTCATCTTCGAATTCCTCCACCGTTGACGGAAATTCACGAGAGCCACCCCTGTGGATCGCACCTCGATCTACGCCCGGCACGCTACCGAGAAGTGAGACGCGGATTCACACATAACGACGATATTTCCCACCAAAGAACTACGGCGATCACGCTCGATCGAACTTCCGTCCTAGCCCGGAAACCGTATCGATCCTGTCGGCTCAGTTCGGTTCGACTGTGCCCGAACCGATGACCTGATCGAGGAACGGCCCGAACATCTCCCCCAGGTTCTCGGCGATCTGATCGGGGGTACCGAAAGACAACGTCACGTGACTGATCGCCAGACGCACTATCGTGCTGCCGAACATCTCGGCATGGATGCGGTCGACGTTCGCCCAACTGGTCATGAAGATCTCGGCCAACCTCGCGCTCGCATGTTCGAGCAGCGGAGTCCCGTCAGTGGTGACCAAGCTCAGCAGGTCGTGCTGCGGCCGGGGACCGACAATGCTGACCACCATCGGATCCCGGGCACCGGCGTCGAAGAAGGCACGAAATGCAGCCGAGACCGCGCCACGCGGATCCGAATGATGCAGCGTTACTTCGCGTTCCACTTCTTCGAGAAACTCGTCGACAAACCGGATGAGGTATCCGGACGCCAATCCCTGGCGAGACGTGAACTCCTTGTACAACGTCTGCCGGCTCATACCCGCAGCTTCCGCGATATGCGCCATCGTGATGTCGTTCCACGATTTCTCGGTCAAGAGTTCGCGTGTGGCGTCGAGCGCTGACGCACGGAGGAGTTGACGAGCTGCCTCGTGGTACGGGACACGGGCACGAGCGGTGGACATATCGGGAAGATTTCCATCGCCCGTGCTCGGTGTCAAAACGGTGGACACGCAAGCCACAGAAGTCACGAGTGCACTCAGAGCACCGGTGAGGCGACAAGACCCGCCGCAAGTTCGGTCAGATCCCTGTTCGAATCGGCGAGTACGTCGGCGCTGATGTCCGGCGAGCGTTCGATAAGGGTTCGGACGGCGCGAATGTCCTTCGGCCGGCCTACGCTCACAGCACCGACGATATTTCCGTCGCGCATGCAGATCGCAGTGAAGTCATAGGAGTCCAAGTCTCCTCGAACTATTACGGTGTCGTCCGCGCCTGGCCAACCAGCTACTTGAATGTTGCGGCCGAATTGGTTCGACCAACTCCAAGGGACGGATTCGAAGGGTTCTTCCTTCCCGACGATGGTCTTGGCAACTGCAACTGCGTGGTCCTGCGCGGTGTTCCAGTGCTCACCACGGTGCATGCCGCCGAGAAAACCGTTGGGCACGTTGGCCACATCGCCGATCGCGTACACATCAACGACGGAGGTCCGGAGGTATCGATCTACCGAAATCCCGTTGTCCACCGCAATACCCGCCGCAGCAGCCACATCGGTATCGGGCAAGGATCCGATTGCAACCACGGCCAAGTCCGCTGTCCACTCGCGTCCATCACACGCGCGTGCGGTGACACCGTCGACACCTGTCGTCAGCGTCTCGAGGTCGACTCCCGTCTGCAAGGCGACGCCGGCCAAGTTGTGCAGCGCGGCGATCTTCTCCGCTATCGACGGTGGAAGCAGCCTGGACAGGGGCAGCGGTTGCGCTTCGAGAACCTGCACACTGCAACCCAAGTCACGTGCCGTTGATGCCACCTCCGATCCGATCAAGCCACCGCCGACCACCAGTAGCGAGGATCCTTCGATCAGCTGGGATTGCAAGCGTCGCATGTCTGCGATATCCCGAAGATAGTGAACGCGCTCAGAATCTTCCGCGGTCAACCGTCGGGACCGTCCACCCGTGGCAAGAATCAGAACGTCGTAGTCGATGCTGTCACCGTCGGCTAAACATACTGTGCGGGAATCTGTGTCGATACTCGTGACAGTTGCGCCGATCCGAAGATCGATACTCTGCTCGGTCCAGAAAGTCGACGGCCGCAACCGAGCCCGATCGATCGACGCTTTCCCGGACAGTAGCTCCTTCGACAGCGCTGGGCGGCGGTACGGCTCCTCAGGTTCGCTGCCGATCAGGATGATGCTGCCGCCGAACCCTTCCTTGCGCAGGGCCTGCGCGGCACCGGAACCGGCGATGCCCGTGCCCACGATCACGACGGTGCGTGTGTCGGGCTCGCTGACCGCTGTCATCAGCGGTCCACCTCCACCATTTCGAAATCGACTTTGGCAGCGCCACAATCAGGGCAGGACCAGTCTTCGGGGATCTCGTCCCAGCGAGTGCCGGGCTCGATACCGTCGTCGGGCCAGCCGATCGCTTCGTCGTATTCGAACCCGCACTGGAGGCAGCGGAACAATTTGTAAGCAGTGGCAGTCTCGGACATCGGTTTTCCTTTCACCGGTGGATATTTCGATCAGGATTGCGTGACGAGGGTGAAGTCGACCTTCTCGCGCACGCCGCAGTCGGGGCAGCACCAGTCGTCCGGAATGCTCGACCACGGCGTGCCGGGCGGAAAGCCCTCTCGCGCAGCGCCTGTCGATTCGGTATAGGTGTAATCGCAGATCGGGCAGGTGTAGGCGTTCATGCGTTCACCCCGTAGGCCGCGAGGATCTTGGCCCGCTTCTTCGGCGCGATGTTGACCTGGGTGATGTCGCCTCGGTAGTGCTCGAGAACGCGGTGGTCCATCACCTTGCGCCACAGGGGCGGAACTGTGGCGAGCATGATCATGCTGGCGTAGCCGCTCGGGAGCTGAGGCGCCTCTTCCATACTGCGAAGCGCTTGGTAGCGCCGTGTCGGATTCGCATGATGATCGCTGTGCCGCTGCAAGTGATAAAGGAAGACGTTAGTGCAGATGCGATCACTGTTCCAGCTGTGCGCCGGCGTGCATCGCTCGTACCGTCCGCTTGCGGTTTTCTGACGTAGGAGTCCGTAGTGCTCGAGGTAATTGATCGCTTCGAGCAGCGAAAACCCGATGAACGCCTGGATCACGAGGTACGGCGCGATGCCGATCCCGAATACTGCAAGCGCGACACCGAACAGAACAACCGACATGAGCCAGGCGTTGAGCACGTCGTTCTTGATGCTCCAGTGCGTGGTGCCCAAACGCTCGAAGCGGGTCTTCTCGAGATGCCACGCCGACTTCAATCCCCCGCCGACGCTGCGCGGCCAGAAACCGTAGAGGGTCTCACCGAAGCGCGAGGTCGCCGGATCTTCCGGAGTCGACACTCGCACATGGTGGCCACGGTTGTGCTCGAGGTAGAAGTGACCGTAAGCACTCTGAGCGAGAACGATTTTGGACAACCAGCGCTCGACGCTCTCCTTCTTGTGCCCGAGTTCGTGGGCTGTGTTGATGCCGATTCCGGCCGTCACACCGATCGTCACTGCGAGTCCGATATTGGAGAGAACGCTCAAATCCCAACGCGCCCAGATGTAGCAGGACAGGAAGAAGGCCGTGTACTGCAGCGGCAGATAGGCGTAGGTGCACCACCGGTAGAAGCGGTCGTTCTCGAGTTCGTCGATCACCTCGTCGGGCGGATTCTTCCCGTCCTCACCCGCCAGGATGTCGATGACGGGAATGAGAGCAAACGCGATCAGTGGGCCGGTCCACCAGAAGACATTCCATCCGGTGGCGGTAACAAGCCCCACGGCGATGAAAGTTGCCGATGACGGAATCAGCGCCAACAGCCACAAGTAGCGTTTCCGGTCTCTCCAAGTTGCGAGCCGACCATCTGGCTCGGTGTACACCAACGCCGCCATCGAATTCTCCAGTTCTCGTTCGGATCAGTGAGTGCGTCCTGCGCGGTAATCCGCGACACGAACAACATCTATGTATAGAGAGTGGACAAAGGATGGCGTTTTGTCAACGATTTTTGAGGTGAAAGTTTTACAAACACGCAGATTTGTACATCACTAGGATGTGGCGGCAGATCAGCGTTCAAGGAATCGAGGGCGCAAAAGTGCGCCGAAAGGCGCTCGCGCCTCAGGCGGAACGTAGGCCGCCTCGCCATGCCGGGAATACAGGTGGTCGTCCTCGTATCGCGGAAATACGTGGACGTGGTGGTGCCAGACGTCCTGGTTGCCCGCCGGTTCGTTGTGCTGCCGGGTCGAGACGCCGTCGCAGCCGTAGGCTTCACGAATTGCAACAGCCACGGCCTGAACCAGGTCGAAAACCGAGTGCCCGACGCTCGTGGGCAAAGTGTAGAGATTCTCGAAGTGCTCGATCGGCGACACAAGTACGTGGCCGGGGTTGCCCGGCCACCACTTCGGGGAAATCCGAGCGATTGCGTGGTCGGTTCGAGCAACCAGGTCGGTCGACGCGTTGTGCTCGTCGAACTCGCCCAGCGCGAAGCGACAGAACGGGCACCGGTACCCCGGCGGCTCATGATGCAACTCGCCTGCCTTCACGTCGCGATCTTCCCACGACCTCAACGTCTGCGACCCGTGTGGAAAGCCCCAAAATGCCCGATCTGCGCGAATTTCCCCAAAACAAAAGTTCGCGTACCCATACTGAAATGACCGACTGTCCCCGACGTGAGTGGTTCCTCATGGATACCGACGTATTGGTAGCGGGCGCCGGCCCGATCGGATTGACCACCGCGATCGAGCTGCGCAGACGCGGTATCTCATGTCGAATAATCGACCCGCTCGACGAACCGCGGCAATACGCGAAAGCCGTCGGGATTCAGCCACGCACTCTCGAACTCTTCGAGAACATGGGGGTGCTCCGCCAGGCACTCGACGCCTCGACATTGATGCGCGGTCAGATCATGTACACGAACGGCGTCGAGGTCGGCCGCGTCGACCTCACCCTCCCCGAGGACGTTCCTTACTGGTTTCTCTGTCTGCCTCAGTACTCGACGGAGCGCATCCTCACCGAGCGCCTCACCGAGTTGGGAACAACCGTCGAACGCGGAGTCGGCCTCACTGCATTCGAACAGTCCGACGACGCCGTCACCTGCACCCTCAGCGACGGCAGCACTGTGACAGCCCGGTACCTGGTGGGTTCCGACGGCGCGCACAGCGTGGTCCGCAAAGGGCTGGGCCTGAGCTTCGAGGGCGGCGCGTTTGCCGAGAGCTACATGCTCGGCGACGTCGAAGTCGACTGGTCGATCCCCAGCGGCTACTCCGTCCGCGCCAACCACACCACCGACGACGGAACCACCGACGACCTACTCGTCTGCATCCCACTTCCCGGACACAAGCGGTACCGCATGTCGATGCTCGTTCCGGACGAGTTGATGCCGGACGAATCGTCGAACAAAGCCGCTGTACAACACGGTTTTTCAACCGGCAAGACACCGGAACTCCATCACATCCAGGCCGTGCTCGACAGACTGTCCCCAGAACCGACAACCGCCTCGATGCTGCGATGGTCCTCGGTCTTCCGCATCAGCCACCGCATCGTCGACGCTTACGGTCGCGGACGGGTTTTTGTCGCCGGCGACGCCGCGCACATCCATCCCCCGACTGGAGCGCAGGGCATGAACACCGGCATCCAGGACGCCCACAACCTCGCATGGAAGGTAGCGCTCGCCGTCAAAGGCGTTGCAACAGCAGATCTTCTCGAGACCTACGATGCCGAAAGACGGCCGGTCGGTGAAGAAGTCGTCGGGATGACCGTCCGAAATGCTCGAGAAGGAATCGGTTCGGGAGAGTCTTCCATCGACACGGCAATGCGGCGCCAGGCTCAATTGTTGATCGACTACTCGGAGAGTCCGCTGAACACCGGGCGTAATTCTTCGAGTCCACACGTTCAACCGGGCGAGCGTGCACCCGATGCACGCGGAATGCGCCGAGACGGTGTGCAGTATCCAATTCGGTTGTTCGACTTGCTGTCCGGAGTCGACCACACGTTACTGCTGACTTCGGACGGATCCGCGGAGAGTATCAACAGCCTCGAGAAGGTCGCCGACGCCGCCATTCGATCAGCGCACCGCATGTTGGACGTCTACGCGATAGTGCCACCGGGAACCGTGACCGTCGATTCGTTGGTGCCGATCATCGAGGACAACGACTCGCAGCTATGCGCCGCGTATGGGGTCGAAGGTACGGCGGCGCTGGTCATTCGCCCCGACGGCTACCTCGGATTCCGTGGTCACCCGGAGAACGTTTCCGACTACTTCGCGAAAGTGTTTGCCGTCAATCAGGAATGAGCGAAGCGAACATCAACCGGATCTCGGGTGAGAGCTTCATCAACTCGACGTACCCACCCAACGGCCCGGCATCGAGGTAGGAGAACTCCATGCCGGCGCCCTCTACCCGACCTTGTTGCACCACCGACATTCCGCGACGCTCGGCCTCTAGCAACGTCGCCTCGTAATCGTCTGGAACCCAAGCCATGTGATGAACTCCGACGCCGTGAGTCTCCAGGAACTCCGTGTACAGGTTGCGTCCGGATACTGGTTGGATCAGCTCGAGCTGTTGGCTGCCCGCATATCCGATCGACACGTGCACGACATAGTCCGCTGGCTCCCCGCGATACGTTGTGGTCTCGGGACCAAAGGCGATGTCTGGCATACGTAGCCATCGCTCCACTCCCCACTGCCGAGTGAACTCCTGTTCGGCAGCCTCGATGTCCTCGACCACCCAGCAGATCTGGAAGATCGGTCCCGAGACCAACGGGGTCATGCCATTTTTCCGTTGTCGACCGAGTAAACGGCCCCGTGTATCGCCGAGGCGTCGTCGGAGGCAACGAAAGCCACCATCTTCGCAACGTCCTCGGCTTCCATCAAGCCACGCGGCGAGGCAACCTTCATGACGAGGTCGAAGTCGACTCCGTCGGGGAAGGTGAATCCGGTGACTTGAGGAGTCATCATGCCGCCGGGGCAGATTGCGTTGACACGCAGAGACTTTCCGGTGAACTCCATCGCCATCGCTCGGGTCAGTCCGATGAGTCCGTGCTTGGCAGCACAGTATCCAGCCGAGTACGCCTGCCCTTCCAGTCCCGCGATCGAGGAGACGTTGACGATGTTGCCGCCCCGTTCCAGCAAGTGCGGCAGTGCTGCTCGGGAAAGGAAGAACGGTCCGTTCAGATTGACCGCAAGGTCATGTGCCCATTCGGAATCCGCAATATCCGCCGTGTGACGAAGCGAGTGCGATCCCGCCACGTTGACGAGGATGTCGATACCACCGAGTTCGTCGACACACGCTTGCACGGCCGCATCACACTGAGCGGAATCCGAGACGTCCGTCGCCGCGAAACGACGCTCTCCATCCGCGCCGACCACCTCGACCATCGACTGTCGCAGCTTTTCCTTGTCGCGGGCGATACCGAAAACCTGTGCGCCCCTGCGGTGGAGAATCTCGGTGACGGCGCGCCCCAACCCTGAGGACGCGCCGGTCACCAAGGCCACTTTTCCGGCCAGTACGTCTGCCATGGGCTAGGAAGCCGCTGCTTCGCGCTGGAGTTCCAGCGCGATGTCGATCAACTGATCTTCCTGGCCGCCGACCAACTTGCGCTTACCTGCGCGCACCAACAGTTCCGCGGACGACACTCCGTACCGCTCGGCCTGACGCTCGGCATGCTTGAGGAAGCTCGAGTACACGCCGGCGTAGCCCATCATCAGCGCTTGACGATCGAGCAGGCATTCCTGCGGCATTGCCGGGCGCACAACATCTTCGGCTGCATCGGCGATGGCGAAGAAGTCGATACCGGTCTTGACGCCGATCTTGTCGCAGACACCGACGAAGGCCTCGACCGGGGCGTTGCCGGCGCCGGCACCGAACCGACGGGTACTACCGTCGATCTGCTTGGCGCCCGCCCGCACTGCCGCAATGGAATTGGCGACGCCCAGGCCCAGGTTCTCGTGGCCGTGGAAGCCGACCTGAGCGTCGTTGCCGAGTTCCTGAACCAGCGCCTCGACGCGATCGGATACCTGCTCGAGTACCAGCGCGCCGGCCGAGTCGACCACGTACACACACTGGCAACCCGCGTCGGCCATGATGCGAGCCTGCTTGGCCAGCTTCTCCGGCGGAATCGAGTGAGCCATCATGAGGAATCCGACTGTTTCGAGTCCACGCTCACGCGCGAGGCCGAAGTGCTGGATGGATACGTCTGCCTCGGTGCAGTGAGTTGCGATGCGGCAGATGGACGCACCGTTGTCCTGTGCGATGACGATGTCGTCCTTGATGCCCAATCCGGGCAGCATCAGGAAGGCGATCTTCGCGTTGGTCGCCGTCTCGACTGCAGCTTTGATCAGTGCCTGCTCGGGAGTCTTCGAGAAGCCGTAGTTGAAGGAGGATCCGCCGAGGCCGTCGCCGTGAGTGACCTCGATGACCGGCACTCCGGCTCCGTCGAGGGCACCGACGATGGCTCGTACTTCGTCGACGGTGAACTGATGACGCTTGTGGTGGGAGCCGTCGCGCAGCGACGTGTCGGTGACGCGGATGTCCCAGCTCGAATCGAAATGAATCATGTCGCTCATGCCTTCACACTCAGAAGCTTCTGGGCGATTTCCTCGCCCACCTTGGTGGCTGCTGCCGTCATGATGTCGAGGTTGCCCGCGTACGGCGGCAGGAAATCGCCTGCGCCTTCGACTTCGACGAACGTGGTGACCGTTGCATAGCCACCGGAAACGACGCTCGGTTTGTCGAACTGCGGTTCGTTGAGCAACCGGTAGCCGGGCACGTACTGCTGGATGTCCTTGACGACGCGGTGAATGGAGTCGGTGATCGCGGCCTGATCGGCGTCTTCGGGGATAGCGCAGAAGATTGTGTCGCGCATGATCATCGGCGGGTCCGCGGGGTTGAGGATGATGATCGCCTTGCCGCGCTGTGCGCCGCCGATGGTCTCGATACCGCGGCTGGTGGTCTTGGTGAACTCATCGATGTTCGCGCGAGTTCCCGGGCCGGCGGACAATGATGCAACGGAGGCGACGATCTCGGCGTACGCCACGTCGACGACACGCGACACCGCATAGACGATCGGAATGGTTGCCTGCCCACCGCAAGTGATCATGTTGACGTTGGGTGCGTCCAGGTGCTCACGCAGGTTCGCGGGCGGAACCACAGCCGGGCCGACCGCGGCCGGAGTCAGGTCGACGGCACGGATACCGGCGGCCTCGTAGCGTGGTGCTGCCTCGCGGTGCACGTATGCCGACGTCGCCTCGAAGACCAGGTCCGGTTTCTCCGCCTGGTTCAGCAACCAGTCGACGCCCTCGGCGGAGGTCTCGAGTCCCATCTTGCGGGCGCGCGCCAATCCTTCACTCTCGGGATCGATTCCGATCATCCATCGCGGTTCGAGCCACTCGGAACGCTGCAGTTTGTACAACAGATCGGTACTGATGTTTCCCGATCCGACGATCGCCACACTTGCCTTGGTCATGACTACTCCTACGTGAACTGAAGAGAGACGGAACCGAGGCCGCTGAACTCGGCTCGGAAGTTGTCGCCTGGATGAGCGTCGATCGCTCGCGTGCACGAACCCGGCAGAACGATGTCGCCGGCCTTGAGCCGAACTCCGAACGTGTCGACCTTCTGCGCCAACCATGCGACAGCGGTGACCGGGTTACCGAGAACCGCATCGCTGCGCCCCTCCGCAATCCGCTCGCCGTTGCAGGTCAGCACCGCATCGATCGCCTTGATGTCGATGTCCGACGGGCGAACTCGTTCCTTGCCGAGAATGAACCCGGCGGATGAGGCGTTGTCCGCGATGGTGTCCGAGAGGCCGATCTTCCAGTCCTTGATCCGGCTGTCGATCAACTCGATGGACGGCGCATAGGCGACAGTGGCGTCGATGACGTCTTGTTCGGTGCACCCGGCGCCCGGCAGATCTGCTCCCAGAATGAAGGCGACCTCCACCTCGACGCGTGGGAAGCAGAAGCGCGACGTGTCGACCGGACGGTCCTCGAACTCTTCCATCTCGGCGAGCAGGTGACCGTAATCTGGCTCGTCGACGCCCATCATCTGCTGCATCGCCAGTGACGAGAGTCCGACCTTGTGTCCGACCACCTTTGCGCCACCGGCAACACGACGCCTGATGTTGATGAGCTGGATCTCGTAGGCGTCGACGACGTCGATGTCCGGATACGTGGCGATCAGCGGGCTGATCGGAGCGCGATCCCGTTCCGCCGAGTCGAGATGGTCGGCAAGTTCGCCGCGGATCTGCGTCGAGAGCATCGTTCAGGCCTTTCCGACTGTGGAGAATGCGGCTGCATGCTGACCGGCTCGTCGTCCGGAGAACACGCAGTCGGCGAGCGACAAGCCGCTCACATACGAGTTGGAACAGATACCGACCGCGGTACGGCCGGCGGCGTACAGACCAGGGATACCCTCCCCGGCCTCGTTTTTCACCATGCCGGACGATTCGTCGACCACCAATCCACCGAGCGTGAGCATCGGGCACGGATTCATCATGTTGGGCTTGATCGAGACGTCGTACATCGTGAACGGCGCAGACAGTATCGGCCTGACGAAGTCCGACGGTTTACCCATCGGATCAGGTTGTCCGGCAGCGGCAGCGGAGTTGTGCGCGTCGACGGTGGCTTGAAGGCCGGCGACGTCTATCCCCGCTTTGCGGGCGACCTCGGCAATGGTGTTGCCACGCACTGCAGTACGCATCATTCCGGTGGTCTGCACCCGCTGGAACCACATCGACTGGTCACTTATCTGCGATTTCGCTTCGCGAACGAGTTCGGAATCTGCCAGCAGCCAACCGATTCCGCTGCTCTTCTCCGCCATCGCCTGACCGAGAGCGGCACCGTAACGGGACTCGTCGACGATTCGCGCACCGGATTCACCCACCAAAATGGAACCGAGAAAAGCACTCGGCGGGACGATGAATCGCCAGGCGGACACATTGCCGAGCTTGTCGGTGGCTCCCCCGGCTTCGATACCGAGGTTGATGCCTTTGCCGTCGTCCCCGGACGTGCCGAGCGGGATACCGCCCTTGTAGGCGGGGGCATGGGTGCGCATCATCTCGCGATTGGACACGAAGCCGCCGGCGCTCAGGATCACGCCGCCGCGCGCCTGGATGCGAATCCGCTTGGCGTGCTTCTTCTCGATCTTCGCGATGAGTGCGTCGAGAATCGTGCGCAACTGCGGTGCGTAGACGCCGGGCTTGGAGGACAGGGACCCGAGCGTCGCGTGACGGCGACGAACTCCGGCAGGTGCGTCACGCAGCGTCAGTGCTTCGACGCCGATCACCCGGCCGTCCTCGATGATCAGCCGGTCCGCTCGCGTCTGTCCGAGCAACTGGACGCCCTTCGCCTCCGCGGACTTCGCGAGCGGGCCGTACAGCATCTTTCCCGACGTGCCACGCCCCTTGGCGCGATGACCACGCGGAGCAGGTTTTGCGATGTCACGGAACCCGCCGGCCGATTCGCTACCCGAGAAGTAGAGGTAGTGCTTGTTGCTCGGGTACGACGTCTTGTACGGACAGAGTGAGGCCTCGAACGGCACGCCGTGACTGCGCAGCCAGTCGATCGACGCCGGGCTCTCGTCGACGAACCGGCGCAGAGTCTGCGGCGTCACCGCGTCACCGACCTCGCGGTTCAGGTAGGCGAGCATGGCTTCGGGACTGTCCTCGACACCGGCTTCCTTTTGAATCACGGTGCCGCCGCCGGCGTAGTAGATTCCTCCGGAAATCGTGCTGGCACCACCACCGAGTGCTCGGTCGATTGCCAAAACCGACGAACCGGCCGCTACAGCTTCGAGCGCCGCACTGGCGCCCGCCACACCGAACCCGACCACAAGGACGTCAACCGAAGTATCCCAGGTCACACCGCACCATCCTCAATCTCACTGCAACGTGTTTCGTTATCAATGACAACGTCCGGAAATACTTCCTGGCAGAAAGCATGGACTGACACCCCCATCATTCTATAACGTGTTCTACATGAGCAAGCAGGAATACGACATCGTCGTCGTCGGCAGTGGTGCCGCAGGTATGACAGCGGCCTTGACCGCAGCCCACCAGGGCTTGAGTGTGGTCATCGTGGAGAAAGCCGCCCACTACGGCGGATCGACCGCCCGTTCCGGTGGTGGGGTCTGGATCCCCAACAACGAGGCACTTCAAGCGGACGGTGTCACCGATACACCGGAGGCCGCACGTTCCTACCTGCACAGCATCATCGGCGACGTCGTCGCTCCCGAACGCATCGACACCTATCTCGAGCGCGGTCCCGAGATGCTCTCGTTCGTGTTGAAGAACAGCCCGCTCGAGCTGCAGTGGGTTCCCGGCTACTCCGACTACTACCCGGAAGCACCCGGCGGACGCCTCGGTGGCCGCAGTGTCGAGCCCACCCCGTTCGACGGCAACAAGTTGGGCGCCGACCGCAAGAACCTCGAGCCCGACTACGTCAAGGCCCCCAAGAACTTCGTCATCACCCAGGCCGACTACAAGTGGCTCAACCTGCTGATGCGCAATCCTCGCGGACCCCTGCGCGCCATGAAGGTCGGCATGCGATTCCTCGCAGCGAAGGCCACCAAGAAGGATCTGCTGGTCCGCGGCCAGGCACTGGTCGCCGGTATTCGACTCGGACTTCAGTCCGCCGGAGTACCCATCCTGCTGAACACCCCGCTGACCTCCCTGTACACCGAAGACGGCGCAGTTCGCGGCGTCAACGTCATCGTCGACGGCGAGGAGCAGGTCATCCGCGCTCGCCACGGAGTTGTGTTGGGATCGGGCGGATTCGAGCACAACAAGGAAATGCGTGAGAAGTACCAGCGTGGGCCCATCGGCACCGAATGGACCGTCGGCGCCAAGGCGAACACCGGCGACGGCATCCGCGCAGGCCAAGAAGTCGGCGCTGCAGTCGATTTCATGGACGACGCCTGGTGGGGCCCGTCCATTCCGTTGACCGGCGGACCGTGGTTCGCTCTCTCCGAGCGCACCCTCCCGGGCTGCATGATGGTCAACATGTCGGGCAAGCGCTTCGGCAACGAGGCTGCTCCGTACGTCGAGGCGACCCATGCGATGTACGGCGGTGAGTACGGTCAGGGCGAGGGCCCCGGCGAGAACATCCCGACGTGGATGATTCTCGATCAGCGCTACCGCAACCGCTACACGTTTGCCGGTATCACTCCCCGCTCCCCCTTCCCCGGCCGCTGGCTCAAGGCCGGCATCGTGGTCAAGGCGGGAACCATCGCCGAATTGGCAGAGAAGACAGGGCTTCCCGTCGCATCGCTGACCGAAACCGTCGATCGGTTCAACGGCTTCGCGCGCAACGGCAAGGACGAGGACTTCGGACGCGGTGACAGTGGTTACGACGCGTACTACGGCGATCCCCGACTGAAGAACCCCAGCCTCGCCGAAATCAGCAAGGCTCCGTTCTATGCCATCAAGATGGTTCCGGGTGACCTCGGCACCAAGGGCGGAATCTGCACCGACGTCAACGGCCGAGCATTACGCGAAGACGGAAGCGTCATCGACGGCCTCTACGCGGCTGGCAACGCGAGCGCTCCGGTCATGGGCCACACCTACGCCGGACCAGGCGCGACCATCGGTCCCGCAATGACTTTCGGCTACCTGGCCGTACTCGACATCGTCGAGCGTGCGAAGAAGGCCGAGACAACCGAAGCACCGGCAGCTGAAAAGACGGCGGTCGACCATGCCAATTGATCCGAAGATCGCACTCGGCGCCGAGCTTGCGCCACAAGAGTTCTCGTGGACCCCGTCGGACGTGCAGCACTACCACTTGGCACTGGGGGCAGGTGCTCGTCCGCTTGATCCGAACGAGCTTCGATACCTCGACGACGAAAAGCCTCAGGTACTACCCACCTTTGCCACCGTCGCCGCCAACTTCCACGCCACCGAAGCACCGAAGGTGTCGTTTCCCGGCGTCGAAATCGATCTGGCGAAGGTGGTGCACGGAAGCCAGGAAGTGACTGTCCATCAGCCGATCCCGGCAAGTGGAAGTGGCCGCACCACAACTCGAATCGCCGAGGTCTGGGACAAGGGCAAGGCCGCGGTGATCGTGCAGGAATCCGTCACGGTCGACGCCGAGGGCAACCCGCTGTGGACAGCTCGCTCGTCCATTTTCGCCCGCGGCGAGGGTGGTTTCGGGGGTGAACGTGGTCCGTCGGAGTCGATTACGCTTCCGGATCGCGAAGCAGATGAGACAGTGGTGACGCCTGTGCTTCCACAGCAGGCTTTGCTGTACCGGATGTGTGGTGATCGGAATCCGTTGCACTCGGATCCGCAATTCGCCTCCGCGGCAGGCTTTCCAGCGCCTATCCTGCATGGACTGTGTACTTACGGAATGGTCTGCAAGACCGCAGTGGATACCATGCTCGACGGCGACAGCAGTCGGGTAGCCGGATTTCGGGCCCGCTTTGCCGGGGTCGTATTTCCCGGCGAGAACTTGAGTATCCAGATCTGGAAAGACAATGGGCGACTCCTGATCTCAGCTTCTGTACTGGAGCGCGAAGCTCCTGCCCTGGCTGACGTAGTTCTCACTCTTGTCTGATACCAACCTGTCTGATACCCACCTGTTAGAACTCACCGTAGTTCTCGAACCCGATGGAGTAGCCCGAAGATGACGGCACAAGACGAAAAGTTCCGACTGTCCCGACGAGGTTTCATGGCCGCTGGAGCCGGCGCCGTGGCAGCGACCGCATTCGCCGGCTGGACGCCGGCCTACGCCGTCCCCGCCGGCTCTTCCGGCTCCGCGGGTGGTCCCGTGTCCACCCTCACACCGCCGCCTGCCTTCCCCGAAGGCATCGCGCTGTACCAGCAGGCATATCAGAACTGGTCCAAAGAGATCATGCTCGACGCGATCTGGACCTGTTCGCCCAAGACGCCCGAAGACGTAGTCCGCCTCGCGAACTGGGGCCATGCCAACGGCTACACCATTCGTCCCCGCGGTGCCATGCACGGCTGGACGCCGCTGACCATCGTCAACGGTGCGCCGGTCGACAAGGTCATCCTCGCCGACACCACGGTCCACCTCACCGGAGTCTCCGTCAACGCCGGTGGCAGCCCAGCCACCGTCACCGCAGGACCCGGCGCGACCCTCGACGCCATCACCACCGCACTGCAGGCACAGGGCCTCGGGTTCGCGAACCTGCCGGCGCCCGGTGTGTTGACCATCGCCGGCTGCCTCGCCGTCGACGCTCACGGCGCAGCGCTCCCCGCCGAAGGCGAAGCACACGTTCCCGGACAGACTTTCGGCTCACTCTCCAACCTCGTCACGTCCCTGACCGCAGTGGTCTGGAACGGCAGCGAGTACGCGCTGAAGACGTATGCACGTAGCGACGCGGCGATCAAGCCGCTGCTGACTCACCTCGGACGCACCTTCCTCACCTCCGTCACCTTGCAGGCCGCCCCCAACTACCGCATGCGCTGCGTCAGCCACACCGACATCGGATGGCAGGAACTCTTCGGCGCCCGCGGAGCGTCCGGACGCACCTTCGAGAAGTTCGTCCGCGAAAACGGTCGCGCAGAAGCAATCTGGTACCCCTTCACCGAACGCCCGTGGATGAAGGTGTGGTCACTTGCACCCACCAAGCCGCCGTTCTCGCGTGAGGTGACCGGGCCCTACAACTACATCTTCTCCGACAACCTCCCGGAGCCGGTCACCGACATGATCGGGCAGATCAACGCCGGAAACCCGGGCATCGCACCGGCATTCGGGCAGATCATGTACGCCACCACCGTTGCCGGACTCGCCGCGACGTTCTCCAACGACCTGTGGGGATGGTCCAAGGACGTCCAGTTCTACATCCGGGCCACCACCCTGCGTCTGACCGAGGGCGGCGGAGCCGTCATCACCTCGCGCGCCAACATCGGCCAGGTCATCCACGACTTCACCCAGTGGTTCAACGGTCGCATGGAGTACTACCGCTCCATCGGACAGTTCCCCCTCAACGGCCCCGTCGAAATCCGTTGCTGCGGCCTCGATCAACCATCCGAGGTCGAGGTCGACTCGGCAGGCGCCCCCACCATCTCGGCCATGCGCCCGCGCCCCGACCATCCGGAATGGGACACTGCCATCTGGCTCAACGTCCTCGGCGTCCCCGGAACCCCCGGCATGTTCGCGTTCTACCGCGAAATGGAACAGTGGATGCGTAATCACTACAACAACAACGACGCCACCTTCCGCCCCGAGTGGTCCAAAGGCTGGGCGTTCGGCCCCGACAAGCCGTACACCGACACCCCGATCATCACCCAGGGCCTCCCCCAGACCTACCGCGACGGCGTCCCATCGAGCGACAACTGGGACACCGCCAACGCCGCATTCAACGCGTTGGATCCGCACAAGGTCTTCAGCAACACCTTCCTGGACCAGTTGCTGCCTTGAGGTTCAAGTACTGAGCGCACACTCTGACAACTCGACGGTCGTCGCCACTCCCCTTACTTTCGGGAGTGCGGCGGCCGTCGTGCGTTGCAGTGAGCGGGATGAAGGAGTCCCCCCGCATCCCGACGAGGCAGCTGCCTCAATCGCGATCAGGATGGATCGCCTCGTGCATACTTTCCACTGCCCTGGCATGAGTTGAGAGCTCGGACCGAGCCGACCGAATCGTGGCGCTGTCGCTGCGTGCCCCCGGCTCGGACGACGACGAGTCCTCTCCGGGGTTCGGCGCGCCACCAGCTGGATGCTCGGAGGAGCCGGTGCGCTCTTCCCTCTCCGCGCGGGCGCGCAACAACGACTCGAACTTCGGGGTATTTCGCATCGGAGCATTGTCCCAGATCCATCTCCTATGACTCACATGGAGCGCTCTCACCCCCGGCGACCAGGCCGTTCCTGAATATCAACACCTAGAATGTTCGCAACAAAATATCTACAGCGGTCAGGGTAGACATTCTCGCGAGGCTGTTGTATCTTTTTTCTCGTAGCAAGGAACGAGTCAAGAGATGCGGGAGAGATGAACTACCCGCAAGCAGTACCGCAGGGCAGGGACGTGCCGGGGCCGAATTCGTGTGTGAGTGTGTAGTCGGACCCGGCACCCCCCTTCAAAGCGGCTACCGGATGTCTTGTGCGAGTCCGGAAGTTCGAAAGAATGCAGTTATGTAAGTAAGTTCAACCCCATCCGGCCCCCGGCGCTCCTCGCGCCGGGGGCCCCGTCCGTTCAGCGAAAGAAGCGAGCCATTCCGGCAGATACACCACCGGGGGACCCCTCCGGCAGATTCGACGACGAGAACTATCCTGCGTACAGCATGGGACATGCGGCCGAGATCCTCGGTGTCAGGCAAGCTTTCCTTCGTAGCCTCGATGCCGCGAAACTGCTTACCCCGCAACGCTCTGAGGGCGGACATCGCCGCTACTCCCGCTACCAGCTGCGCATCGCAGCCCGCGCGCACGAACTCGTAGCCAACGGCACGGCGCTCGACGCGGCTTGCCGCATCATCATCCTCGAAGACCAACTCACCGAGGCTCGTCGCATCAACGCCGAGCTTCAGCAAGCGCAGGACCTGCGAGAGGAACCGGACGCGGCACCCGAATGAGGACTGCACTGGAACAGCAGTTGCGCCTATACGGTCGATCTGACCCCTCCTCCTTCCAACTGCGGTAAATTCGGCCAATTGGGACATTGCTCGGCGTCGGTTGCTCGATTTCCACATCGAAGGGATCGCAGGCATGACCTCCTCCCACCACCGCGCTCGGGTGCGACTGTCTGCTCTGTCGATCGCCTTGACCGTTGCCATTGCAACCGCTGCGTGCAGTTCCGACGATGACTCCGCAACAAACACGGGCAGCGCCTCCCCCAGCACCTCGAGCAGTCGAGAATCCACCGAGATCACGGACATCGTCCGCCGCCAAGTGGCCGACTTGGGCCTCAGTGCCGCTGTGTTCGGGGTGTGGCGAGGCGACGACGAAGTTGCTCTCGGCGCCGTCGGAGAGTCCCCTGTCGGAGTTCCGGCGACAACCGACATGCAGTTGCGCGTCGGCCAACCGATGGAACCGATGCTCTCGACAGTCCTGCTGCAACTCGACGAAGAGGGAACGCTTCCCCTCGATCAACCGATCGCGAAGTGGGAACCGAACTTTCCACGCGCAGACACCATCACTCCGCGAATGCTGGCCAACAGCACGTCGGGCATCTCCGACTACGTGACCGATCCACAGTTCCTCAAACTCTTCACGGACAACCCGATGAAGGGCTGGACTTCTCGAGAGATCCTGGATCTTGCCAACTCCCGCCCGCCGTTGTTCGAACCCGGCACCAGTTGGGCGTACGCGCACAGCGACCTGACGCTGCTCGGCGACGTCATGGAGAAAGCGACTGGAAAACCGCTGGGCGAACTACTTCAGCAGCGCGTCTTCGATCCACTCGGGATGGATCACAGCAGCGTTGTACTCACGTCGCAGATGGACGAACCGATCCTGCACGGTTACACCAATGAACGTGGAGTATTCGAAGACTCCACTTTCTGGAATCCGACGGCGTTCCTGCACAGCGGAAACATGAACGCGCCTGTCGCCGACGTCGGAAAGTGGGTGCGCGCGCTGGGAACGGGAGAGTTACTATCCGACAAGGCTTTCGAGCAGCAGATGGCGCCGACGACTGCGGGCTTGGGAAGTATGACGGCGGACAAGTTCTTTTCCTTCGGGACCGGGCACCTCGACGGCTGGCTGGTGATGAACCCGTCGTACGGCGGTTACAACGGTCTCGCGCTCTACTACCCCGACTCGAAGACGACGATCGTCGTCTACGCCACACTCGGGCCGACAACCAACGCGGACCTCAACAACGCCGTGTCGATGGGGAAGGAGATCGGAACCCTCCTCGAGCCGGATCACCCGCCGCAGGTACCGACGCCGTGACGCCCCACACACGCTGGTAGTAAACAGCGCCGGTCGGCAACTTCCTGTTTACGCACGGATTACCTCCAGGACTTATCGCCCCATCACCATTCTCTTCAGTACCGAACGAAACGCGTCGGACCGCGGGTTGTCTCGCCAGTGAACGAGAACGTAGATAGATGGGGACAGGCCCGATGAGGAAATACGCGATGTCAGTGGCATGCACGGTTGCGGTCACAGCGGGGGTGACTCTTGTGATGTCGGTACCTGCCGGAGCGGACCCGAATGACGGTGGGTCGTGCCCGGCCGGTGCGGTATTCGCGGTCGGCGGAACGTGGGATCCGACGGGACAAACGACGCAACCCGTCACCGACCGCTACGTGGCCCAGGGTTACGCCTCCAAGCCGGTGACCTACCCCGCCAGCTTCTGGCCGCTCGGCGAACAGACGTACGACCAGAGCGTTGCCGCCGGCGCCCAGACGCTTCGCACTGAAGTCAACGCTTTCCACGCTCAGTGCCCGGGCAGCGAGATCGTCGTCACCGGATACTCACAGGGAGCGCGTATTGCCGGCGACGTGCTCGGTGACATCGCACGCGACGGATCCATTCCGCAGTCGCAAGTCGAAGGCGTCCTCTACGCCGACCCTCGCAACTCGGCCGGGGGCATCGAAACCGTAGTGCCCAATGTCGTTCCGGGAGCGACGATGTCCGGAGCACGCGGCGGATTCGGAGACATCGCAGTACAGGAAGTCTGCATCGAGGGTGACGGCATCTGCAACATGCCCAAGCCGCGTGATGCGCCCGAGGTGTTCGTGGATTCGGTCTTCGGCTACTTCACGAAGCACAACACCTACACGCCGATGATGTCCGAGCCCGCTCCGCCTGCTCCCCCGGCGCTGCCGCAGACACCGTCGGTGCCACTGCAACCGGCTGACGTCGCCACTGCGATCGTGACACGGGTCGTCGAGAACATCACTCCGTATCTGAGCGCTGCACTCGCCACCGTGCTGACGAAGTAACGCGACACCGCTTGTTCGGCTGACTGAAAGTCGACCGATTCGTACAAGTCGAGAGCAACCGCTATCAAGCACCATCGATCACATGCTCACCTTCATCGTCAGATACGGGTACGTCCCGTTCATGCTCTTGGGAATCAACGGAGCCGCAATCGCGCTCGCGGCATCCGGCGCGCCGAAATGGTCACTGGTGGCATTGATTCTCTTCGCAGTGGCCTGCTCTTTCGCGGCCGAACGGGCGCTTCCCTACGAATCTTCGTGGAATGCCCCGGGACCGGACAGGTTTCGCGACGCTGTCCATGCGTTTGTCAACGAATCCCTCATCTTGGTCAGCGTCGCGGTAATCCCGTTGATGGCCGCGGTGATTCCGTTCGACGGGCTGTGGCCGAGCGGTCTTCCGTTTGTCCTTCAGGTCGTCTTCGCAGTGTTGGTTGCCGATTTCGGCATCACCGTGGTGCATTTGATCAGCCACAAGGTTGGATGGTTGTGGCGTTTCCACGCGGTTCATCACAGCCTCGAACGGTTCTACGGTATGAACGGACTGATGAAGCACCCCGTGCATCAGACTTTCGAAACCGCCGGTGGCGTCCTGCCACTGATCCTCCTCGGGATGCCCGTTCCAGTTGCCTCGGCGCTCGCGGTTTGTGTCGCTGTCCAACTCCTGCTTCAGCATTCGAATGCCGACTACCGCATCGGCCCCCTGCGCCCGATACTCGCCCTCAACGCCGGCCACCGATTCCATCACCTCAAGTGGGCGGGAATCGGTGACGTCAATTTCGGTTTGTTCACTCTGATCTGGGATCACCTGTTCCGCACTTATTCTTTCGATCCGGAAAAGCGATTCAGCAGTGACGATCTCGGAATGGCGGCCAAGCCCGACTACCCGGACGACTACCTCGGCCAGTTGGCCGAACCGTTCCGGAGACAGAACTGACGGACGAGGGGCGGAGATTCAGCCCGCGAGTACCCGTCGCATGACGGGCTTGGCTGCAAACGCACTGGCCAACACCAACGCGATCCCCACCGCCAGGGTGACGCCCAACTGAACCAGCGCCATCGGAGTGGTCAATACGGCTGCCCCTGCCAGTGGGAAGAGGAACAGCAGTGCAGCGCCGGCACCGGCCAGTGCCATCACCACCACGGGAGTGCGAACGTGCCTCATGCGGGCGCTGTCCATCACCTCGACAGGTGTGCCGGCCAAAGTCAGACTCCGATACAGCTCACGGTTGTCGAGGATCCCGGATACCTGGGTGAGCGCAGACGAGATGGCCGCCAACGTGAATGTTGCTCCGAGAGTGAACAACACCCCGGTTCTCATGTCCGCGAACAGGAACTCCTGCCCAGGCTGCAAATCCTGTCCCTCCCCGTTGCCTATCGCGGCGAGGAGAGACGTGCCTGCGGCAACAAAGCTGGCCATCGTCACACCGCTGACCGTGCGCCACACAGCCTTCGGATTGTCCAAGACCCGACGCGCCGCAATCAGCGAAGCACCGTCTTTGGCGCATTTGAGCATGATCCGTCCAAGCAGCGAAATGACGAACGGACCGACCAACGCAACAACGGCGAAGCAGACACCAAGGCCCACCAGGATTGCCGCGATGCTTGCCGCGGAGCCCCCGAATGCACTCCATCCCACAAGAACCCCCACCCCAGCCACAGCGAAGATCATCTTCGGTGCGGCGCTGGGATTGCCCGCCGTGACGCCCAACGGGCTCACGAACACCTGGCGCATCCCGAGCATCGACGTCAAAGCAGCCAGGATGGTCATTCCGAATACGATGCCCACCAGCGGAAGTGCGCCTACCCAAAGCTCACTCCACTCGAATGTCCGACCTTGAAATCTCAAGAGAGCTACGAGCGGCAACGCGAGGAGGTATCCCACCACACCGATCAACGCACCGGCCAAGCCCTGGATACCCGATTCCGCAGCGCACAGCGCAACGATCTGGCGAGGGGTGGATCCGATGAGTCGCAGCGAGGCAAGTCGTTCGTCGCGACGGCGCGCGCCCAAGCGGGCCGCCGCCAGACCGAGAGTGACGGCTGGAACGATCATCAACACCGAAGCAACCCCTGCGAGCGCTAGGTACGCCTCGGCTTCGGGTTCGCTCGATCTGCCCGCAAATGCACCGTAGCCGCCGAGCACCGTCAGCAACAACGTCGTCGAGGCGGCAAATGCGGACACTGGGAGCGCGAAGGTACTCAAGGCCTTTCGGCCTTCACCTCGCACCGTCATCAATGCAACGCGCGCTGTGGCCTTCATGCCGCCACCTGTGTCCCGACGAGCGAACCGGCCTGCATCATCATCGTGCGATCACACCACCGGGCGACTTCGGCATCGTGGGTGACGACGACCAACGCAGAACCGATCTGTTGAGCCGAATCACGCAACACCCTCATCACTTCCCAACTCGTCTGCGCGTCGAGGGCACCGGTCGGCTCGTCCGCGAAGAGAACGGCGGGTTTGGTCACCAACGCTCGCGCAATCGCCACACGTTGCGACTGACCACCCGACATCTGACCCGGGCGACGGTCCTGCAGACCGTCCAGTCCCAATGGCGCGAAGAAGCCGTGCGCCGTCCGCTTGGCTTCGGCGATGGACAACCCGTTGAGCACCAAGGGCAAAGCGACGTTCTCGATCGCCGGAAGCTCCGGTAACAGTTGGCCCGATTGAAAAACGAATCCGTACGACTCGCGTCGGAGGCGGCTGCGGTCGTTCTCACCGAGGTTCTCGATATGCCTGCCGCTCAGCAGGATTGCTCCCGAGTCGGGCTTGACGATTCCTGACATGCAATGCAGCAGAGTCGACTTGCCCGACCCTGAAGGACCCATGATGGCCGTAGCAGTACCGGCGCGCACTTCCAGCGATACACCTCGGAGCACTGGAACGTCGCCGTACGACTTGCCCAGCGCGTGGACCGACAGGACTGCGGGTGCTTGTGCGTTGTTCATGATTCCACCTTCTCGTGAACCCTTCGCGAACACATCGGCCCAGCGCACGATCTTCGGACTGAGCTCGGTCCTACCGGAGGATGACCGGACCCCGAGCTCTGTCAGGGTCGTCACTATGATTTCCGACATGACCTGGTCCGGCGCCGTCCACATGCAGCCCGGAATTCTCATGTTCACCGGCGCTGTGGGATCCGCGCACATGCATTCGCACGCCGCTGTTCAGATCATGATCGTCGACGACGGGGACGTCACTGTCACGGACTGGGACGGCCACAGTGAAGTCGTGCGGTCCGTGGTCATTCCGTCCGGGGCGGTCCACGCGTTGTCCGCCTCCGAGGGCGCACGGGGACGAGCGATTTACGTGGACTCCACCACGGGAATGGGCCGGCGCATCAGGCCGCCTGTATCCGAGCACGGTGGTGTGGCCGACTGGTCGGACCGTGGGCGGACCGCAGTAGCGATGACGGACCGTGGCGCTGATTCGGATCTGGAATACGCAGCGAGGCTGATCGATTCACTGTCCGAAAGCAAGCAGCCGTCGAGCGTACGCGCTCTTCACCCTGCACTCGAGCATGCTCTGACGATACTGCCCGAGCGACTTTCGGGGCCGATAACGGTGACGGACACCGCCGCGCTGGTCTCCATCTCGCCCGGACGGCTGGGAAGAATCTTCAACGATCAACTGCAGATGAGTTTTTCGACCTACATCCGCTGGTTACGGTTACGACGTGCCATGGAAGTGATGAGCAGTGGCGCAAGCCTGACAACCAGTGCCCACGAGGCCGGCTTCACCGACAGCGCCCATCTCAACCGGATCTGCCACAGCATGTTCGGACTC
Source organism: uncultured Rhodococcus sp. (assembly GCF_963525155.1). Lineage (NCBI taxonomy): Bacteria > Bacillati > Actinomycetota > Actinomycetes > Mycobacteriales > Nocardiaceae > Rhodococcus > uncultured Rhodococcus sp. Next base: position 12,571 of record NZ_CAURKP010000007.1, on the reverse strand, counting down.
ACGCCCAGCGCCGCGACCGGCGATCTCACCTGGAATTGACGCTGCTCCTCAACTGACGCTGTCCATCGCCGTCCTCGCCAGTAGCGACAGACGACTGTAGAGGCGCGCCAACCCGGGCACGTCCCGAAGGCTGCCTGCTACTTCTTCGACGTAAGCGTCGGCGTAGATCGTCAGCCGCGCATCGACGTCATAGAGAACATCGACGACATTTCCGAAACGGCGAAGGGCAAATTCCGAAGCTTCGGCGAGCACCGGTACTCCGAAGATGACCCAGTCGTCGAAGCGGGAGGCGAGCTCGAGATAGTCGGCAGCCGAGGTCGAACCAGCGCACAGCACCTCGAAGTCGAACCAGACGACACCGTCTCGAATCGCCGAGCACTCCAATGTGCGTGTGCCTATCGTCAATTCGACACTTTCGCCCGAAGGCCACGCGATTCCCGAGCTGACGAGGAATTCCCCTGTCGCAAAACGGTAGTCCCCGGCACCTGGCTGTCCCGCCGTCCGATAGTCGACGGAGCCACCTAACTCGATCACCTCGAGAGTCCGCTCGATCAACTCGATCGACGGAACGAACTGCTCGTGAAAAAGCGGATTCGGAAGAAGATCGGTCGGCGGGACATTGGACGTGACGACAACAGTCACGCCTTTCGCGACGATTGTGTCGAGAACCCTTGCCATGAACATGGCGTCGGCGACGTCGTCGAGGTGGAACTCGTCGAAACAGAGCACACGGATTCCATCGACGACGTGATCCAGTGCCACGCCCATCGAGCCGAGTTCATGCGCCCGAGAGTGCAGATCTGCAAAGAACCGATGAAAGTGAATGCGCCGCTTGCTGACCGGGAGCCTGTCGTAGAACTCGTCCATGAGCATCGTCTTCCCGCGGCCGACGCTACCCCAGAGATAGATCCCACCCCCGACCTCACCGCCCGAGATCCGGGCCTGCAGTGCGTCGAGGGCTTCGCGTGCCGCCAACTGCTCTTTGTCCAGTAGCATAAGACTCCTCTACGTCTGTAGAGTCGAGGCTAGTGATCGAAGGCAAATCGAGTCAATGTGACCCTCACGACGCACCATCTGCAGCATGCAGCTCCGGCAGCATGCAACATCGACAGCAAGGAACGACATGAAGCCCGATCGCAGAGCCCTCATCGCGGCATCCGCCGTCACGATCATCGCCGAGCAGGGCCCGCGTGCACTCACCCATCGGGCGGTTGATCAGTCCCTGGAACTTCCTGCCGGTTCGACGTCGTACTATTTCCGCACTCGCGAGGCACTACTCGAAGCAACCGCATTGCACATCGTGCACCGGTCACGTTCGATATTCGACGAACTCCGCGAGAGGCCCAGCGATCCTGCTGCCCTGACGGCCGAGTATCTCGATGATCTTCTTTCGCACCGCAGACACGAATTGATCGCGAGATATGCACTGCTCTTGGAAACTCCCCGAGATTCGGCATTGCACCAACTCCTCGAAGACAGCCTGTTTTCACGGGAGAAGGCAAGGCCTGTCTTCGACATCGTTGGCGTTGACGATCCTGACGTCGCCGCCGCAAATTTTCTGAGCCTTCTGGAGGGCTTGATCTTCGACTACTGCCTCGGAGCGCGTAGCCGAGATCCCCGCTCCTCCGAAACCGTTCGGCAACTTCGGATCCCGATCGACATCTATCTGCGCGGAGTTGGTGCCACCTGAAAGATGTTGGTCAGCAGAGGCTTCCGGTGCAGGGTCGTTGACCAGAGAACAGTGCCGCGACAAACGGGGTACTGTCTGGAACCGAAGCCGGAACGGTTCCCAGATGATCAGTGGGATAGGTATGGAATGCAAAGTCGACACCGTTGGCAGTAAGGTCGGCCGCGAACTTCAGTGTCAGCGGTGCCGGAACATCGATGTCCGACAACCCCTGACCGATGAAGAACGGGCGGTCGTATCCTGCGGTCGGCACAGTGAGCAGGTCACGCGCAGCCTCCATGAATACTGGATTGTCCAGCGACTTCGTCAGCACCTGCCCGAGTGTGACGGTTCCGTACTTCGTGCGCGCCTCGGTGTAGCACATGTTGTTCTCGACGTCGTCGAGGATGGTCTTGCCGAGCGGGGTCAGATACGAGTCGATGTCGATATCCGGCCGCGAAGCACGCAGTCCGTCAAGAACGTTCGCGATGTAGACCGTCGTACCCTTGAGCGGAAGCGCCGGGAAAGCCGGACCACCGAGCGGTAGAAGATTCTCGATGTTCGAGGGGACACCAGTGGCGACAGCGCCGCGGTAGTCCAACTCCGGCGCGTAATCAGTGGCAAGCGAAGCGGTGAACATAGTCGCCTGCCCGCCCTGCGACTGCCCCATCGCAACCCATGCGCTCGACAGGTCGTCGTCGACCGCACGAGCGGCACGCACCATGTCCACAACGCTGTGTGCAGCGGAACGACCGTCGAGATACGGGTGAACACCGGGTGTTCCGAGCCCCACGTAGTCGGTGGTCACGACCGCGTATCCCTGCTCCAGCCAGTGACCCAGATGCGTCGCAGTCCGTTCGAGTGGAACACTGCTGCTCGGCGCACACTGATCCGCGACACCCACCGTCCCGTGCGCGTAGGAGATGACCGGCCAACCACCCTCGGGCGGAGATCCCTCTGGGCGATACACCACACCGGTACTCGTCATCGGCGCGTCCTTCGGGCCCGTCGACCAGTACGTCAGCTTTGTTGCGCTCACGGCACCCGGGATCACCCGATCGGGACCGAGTAACTCCCGACTCACGACAGCACCCGGAGCATCATTCGGTTCCGCTCCGGCCGACGCCGCAACTGTCAACGCCACCAATGCACTCGCACTCAGCCCGACGAGCGTCCTACCCAGTCGCTTACTCACGTACTTCTCCTACGATTGCGGTGACGGTGCATCTGTGGTGATCGGTCCCACATCAGCCGATCGAGTTCAGACCATAGAACAGCCTTACCAATTGGTCAACCTAGATTCCCGCTCCGCATCTACCGTCGTGACACGCCTGCTCGGGTAGGGTGGCAGTGTTCGATACGTGCAGGTCCCAGCGAGATCAGGAGGCCGAAAGGCTCTCTCATGTCAGCACCTGATCTCCCGACCTTCCCTGCTTCGCAGCAGAAGTCGGTGGCCGCGATCCTCCGAGCAGCAGGTTGCGTCTTCGCCGAAGACGAGGCTCGCCTACTTCTTCACACCGCACGCTCTCGCGATGAACTCGACGCGATGGTCGACCGACGAGTTGCCGGCGAACCACTCGAACCCGTCCTCGGATGGGCCGAGTTCTGCGGCTTGCGCATTCACATCGACTCCGGAGTCTTCGTCCCACGCCGGCGCACCGAGTTCCTCGCCCGGCAGGCCTGCTCACTTGTCACCCCAGGAAGCGTCGTCGTCGACATGTGTTGCGGCTCAGGAGCTGTCGGTGTTGTCCTGCAGTCGACGCTCAACGCCGTCGATTTGTACGCGGTAGACGTGGAACCGGCCGCAGTGCGGTGCGCTCGCCGAAACATCACACCGCCCGAGCGTGTACTCGAAGGCGATCTCTTCGAACCACTGCCGACGAAATTACTCGGTCGCGTGGATGTCGTCGTCGCCAATGCACCTTACGTCCCCACCGAATCGATCAGGCTGATGCCGCCCGAAGCCCGTCTTCACGAACCGCTGGTCTCGTTGGACGGCGGTACCGACGGACTGGACCTGCAGCGTCGCATCATCGCGGACGCCGCGCCGTGGCTACGACCGGGTGGCTGTCTTCTCGTCGAGACGAGTACGGAGCAGGTCGAAATGACTGTTGAAACATTCACTCGGGGAGGGTTTCTCACTCGGGTGGCAACCTACTGCGAGACCGCGTCGACCGTGGTGATCGGTCAGCGTTGAAGGCGATCGGATCTTGGCGTGGACCACTCCCGAGCGCGGGCGGCAAAGCCGTCGACAAAAAGCCCGAACGCACGATCGACGCGGGCCCGGTCCCCGGTGGCCAGAAGATCCATCGACAGACCCCGCATTTGCGAGAGCAACAGAGTAGCGACAGAGGCAACATCGTCCTCGGGGCAACCCGCTTGTCGTAGACCGGCTTCCAGTGCCTCGATCCAATCGCCCACAAAACGGTCCAGGAACCGTCCGTAGCGGTCGCGGTCGCCGAGCGCGAGGGCGTAGATCTCGACCATCACCCGGAACCGCGGCAGGACCTCCGGCGTCGTACGTTCGGTCCACCACGCAGTCAGCACTGTCGCCGGATCGACCCCCGGTTTCATCGGCACCGCAATCGGAATGGACTCACCACGCATGTTCTCGATGACCTCGGAGAGCAAATTCTCCTTGCTCTCGAAATGGTTGAGCAACGACGCATGCGACACACCCACGGCCTTGGCAAGCTGCCTCACCGTCAACTCCCCGACACCGTTGTCGATGACGTAGCGGGTCAGCGCGTCGAGCAACTCCTCACGTCGCCCGGCGTATCTCAGGCTGCGTTTGTCGATGCGTTCGGGCTCCGGCACACATCCACCCTACCGGCCGGAATCACCAGGTCAGCGGCTGACTGCCTTCTGATACCGACGAATAGCGAACGGCACGAAGACGATCAGCAAACCGAAAGTCCACAACAACGACGCGATGACCGGATTCTGCAGCGGCCACGCATCCGGAACCGTCATCGCAGGATTGGTATTGCCGAACAATTCACGCACCGCCTGAGTCACCGCCGACACCGGATTCCATTCGGCGATCACTTTGAGCGGGCCGGGAAGATTGGTGGTCTCGACAAAAGTGTTCGCGATGAACGACAGCGGAAAGATGACGATGAAGCTCGCGTTGTTGAATACCTCCGGTGTCCGGATCCAAAGCCCGACAACAGCCATGACCCACGACAACGCGTACGCGAAGAACAGAAGCAGCGCATAACCCGCCACCGCTTCGAGGAAACTGGAGTGAATCCGCCACCCGACCAGAAGACCGGTCAACGACATGACCACCAAACTGATGACGTTGATCAACACGTCACTCGATGTTCGGCCGGTCAGCACGGCAGACGGAGCCATGGGCAGCGATCGAAATCTGTCGATGATTCCTTTCTGAATGTCTTCGACCATCCCCAAACCAGTCCAGGTAGCACCGAATATGACCGTCTGCGTGAAGATTCCGGCGATCAGGAATTCTCGATACGACGTGCCCGGGACGGAGATCGCACTGCCGAACACATACGCGAACAAGAGCACGAACATGATCGGCGACAAAGTGGTGAACACCAGCAGATCCGGAACGCGCTTGATCTTGATCAAGTTTCGCCTGGCGATGGTCAAACCGTCTTCGAGCGCCATCTGCACGGTCATTTCTGATCCTCCAGTTCAGCCTGGTGCCCGGTCAGTGTGAGGAAGACATCGTCGAGAGTGGGTCTGCGCAGGCCGACGTCGAATACGCGGATGCCTCGTGCCGACAGAAGATTCAGCGCCGCGACCAACGCGTCGGTGCCGTCGTCGACAGGAACGGTGACGCGACGGACATTCTCTTGAACCTGAATGTCCCCCACGGCAAGCGAGCGCAATTCCTCGCGGACGATGTCGAGATGCTCGACCTCGTGCACACTCAGTTCAATGCGCTCACCCCCGACCCGCGCCTTCAACTGATCTGCAGTACCGCGCGCGATGACCGAGCCGCGGTCGATGACGGCGATCTGGTCGGCCAACCTCTCGGCTTCCTCCATGTATTGCGTCGTGAGCAACAGCGTGGTCCCCTGAGCCACCAACCCTTCGATGACGTCCCAGAGACCGAGTCGCGCCCGAGGATCGAGGCCGGTGGTCGGCTCGTCGAGAAACAACACCTGCGGCCGAGCAACCAATGCGCCGGCGAGATCGAGACGTCGCCGCATTCCGCCGGAATAGCCCTTGACCGGCCGATCTCCAGCCTCGACGAGATCGAACTGCTCGAGCAATTCACGCGCTCGGGCCTTACTGCTTCGGGCGCCGAGGTGATACAGCCGCCCGACCATGTCCAGATTCTCGTAGCCCGTCAGGTACTCGTCGACCGCGGCGTACTGACCCGAAGCACCGATCTTGGATCGCAACGCCCGCGCATCCTCGACCACGTCCAGCCCGGCAACCTTGGCGCGTCCACCGTCCGGAATGAGCAGCGTCGTGAATATCCTTACCGCAGTGGTTTTTCCGGCGCCGTTGGGGCCCAACAGAGCCATCACCGAACCCTCGCGCACTTCCAGGTCGATGCCGTCCAATGCCGTGACGTCGCCGTACTTCTTGACCAGCCCCTCGGCCACAATCGCTTCGGTCATGAGCCCTCCCGCATCGGTAATCCGTCGGTAGTCCGTTCCCCAGTGTGACCCAGGAGGCCGACACATTCCAGGATTTTTCACGCAACAGTCCGAAACGCTGCACCACAGAACAGACCACCACCCCCCGGATTGCCAGAAACATCACCTCCCAGGGTCACCTAGGATCTCCCGGTCTCGGGTACCTGGTTGATTCCAGTCGAAGATAACGGTGACGACGAAGATCGGGTGCGTCCGTCGACTCACCCGATCTTCGTTGCGCCATCGGTTTCGGCTGCAATTGGTAGCTCGGGCAGCGATACCGCCCCCGTCCGCTCCACCTTCACTGCCAACGTCACCGCGGCCGCCAGTGCCGATACGCCCGCTCCGATCCAGTACAAAACCGCGAACGAATGCAGGGTCGGCACAGCGCTCGCACCGATCACCACCGTTGAACTGGCCAATACCGCTGCCGCAACGGCGCTTCCGGTGGAGGTACCGACCGAACGGAGCAGGCTGTTGAATCCGTTGGCCGAGGCAGTCTGATGGATCGGTGCAGATTCGGTGATCAGCGTCGGCATGGCTGCCAGGGAAAATGCAACACCTGCGGACACCACGGCAGCGCCGATCACGATATTGACCAGCGTCGGCGTCAACAGCACACGCAAGACGTATCCGATTGCGATGACGATCGCTCCTGAGGCCAACGTGGCCTTCGCTCCCCATCGCCTCGTCACCTTCGACGACACCGGCGCCAATCCGATCATCAGAACTCCGCCCGGCATCATCGCCAATCCGGCTTCGGCGGCTGAGAGTCCGAGACCGTCCGCCGACGCCAGGGGCAACTGAAGTTCCTGCGTTGCCGCCAAGGCGCTGATGAACATGGCAAAACCGAGTAATACTGCGCAGACGTTCGAAACCAGAATCGGAGCGCGAAGGGAAGTCCGCAGATCGACCAGCGGTGCCGGCGTGTGCAGTTCCCACGGAATCCATCCACAGAGCAAGACCACGCCGGACGCGATCAGAACCAGAACCTCGGGGCTTGCCCAGCCCCATTCGGTTCCTTTCGAAACGGCCAGCAGCAGTGCAGTCATAGCGAGTGTGAGGACCGTGGCCCCCAGAAAGTCGAAGCGTCCGCGACTCTTCACAGCCGATTCCGGCACCACCAGAGGCAAGACGACTATCAGTACAACCCCGAATCCACCGGTGACCCAGAAAAGCGCGGGTAGCCCCCAGTGCGCCGAGATCACCCCCGCCATCGGCATACCGAACATGCCGCCGATCCCCAACGTCGCACTCATGAGAGCTACTGCACCACTGAGCTTTTCCGGAGGAAGGACATCGCGCATGATGCTGATTCCGACGGGCAGAAGTGCCGTCGCGAACCCCTGCAACGAGCGTCCGAGGATCAGTAACCAGAAACTCTGGCTGAGCGCAGCAACCATGCAGCCGACGATCATCACGGCAAGGCAGACGAGCATCATCGCGCGCTTTCCGAACATGTCGGCGAGTCTGCCGATGAGAGGGGTCGCGACGGCACCGGTCAGCAACGTCGAGGTCACCAGCCAGGAAGCGGTGGAGGACGATACTCCCGATGCCGTCGCGAACGCAGGCAGGACCGGCACCACCAAGGTCTGTTGCAGCGCGACCACCACACCGCTCAGACTCAGGACGCCGACGACCCACCCGGTCCGCGCTTTCGCGCGAACAGTCTTGTCCGTCAAGCGTTCGAGCGAGCGGCTACTCCGGCGTCGACAGGAACCACGATGCCACTCATGTGGGCACTCGCGTCGGCGGCGAGGAACAGGACTACTCGCGTGATCTCGAAGGGATCCAGCCAACCGACCGGCTGCGCATGCAGAGTCGCGTACACGGGTTCGACGTCGTCTGCCGTCGGCGATTCGAGGTCAGGCCGCATCATCGCGTACATCATGTCGTTGTGAATCATCGGCGTCGAGATATTCCCCGGCGCAATAGCATTCACGGTCACACCCGAGTTGGCCAGTTCGAGCGACACACTCTTCGTCAAACCGATGACGCCCCATTTGGAGGCGCCGTACGCCGCCATCTGGGTGCCACCGGATCGACCCATCATCGAGGAAATCGTGATGATGCGACCGTAACCACGTTCCGCCATTCCACCTGACACGGCCGCAACGGTGTTGAACACACCGGTCAGGTTCGACGAGATGACTTCGTTCCACTGTGCCGACGTCATCGACGTGATCGGAGCGGGCACGGACACACCGGCATTCGCGACGGCGATGTCGACACGGCCGAACTCGGCTTCAGCGCGGGAAACGAGCGCGTCCATTGCTTCGCGATCAGCCGTATCCGCCTTGACGGCAATGCACCGACGACCGGTGGCTTCCACCAACCGAACAGTTTCCTTCAGGTCCTCCTCGGTTGCGAGGGGGTAGGCGACGACATCACTGTTCTCGCACCGGTCGCAGATCACGATGTCCGCGCCACGCTCCGCGAATGCGACAGCATGGGCGCGCCCCTGACCGCGTGCGGCGCCGGTGATCAGTGCAACTTTTCCTTCGAAGCTGCCTTCGAGGCTGTTCATGCCGTCTCCTAGTTCGTCGTATGCCAGCATGCGCTGTACTGCATGCGTACTCCGAACCAGCCCGAAAGAAACAGTCGATCCCGGACAGCGGGAATCCAGCCGGTTACGGGTAAACGGCGGTCTCGAATTCCAGGTATCCGTTGATGGATCCAGCGTCCGCGAACGGCAGAATCTGCGTTGCCCAGAACCCACCGACGCCGGTCTGCCGGTCGATCCAGTAATAGAGGTTGGCCAGACCCGCCCAAGCCAGCGATCCGGCCGGCCTACCGGTGGGGGCCACCTCTTCATTCGTCATGAAGGAGTACGCCCATCCCTTGGCGACGCCGGGGAAGAACTCCGCATCGTTGGACAGTGTCGGGAGAACTCCGGGCAACAACCCCACGTGCTGGCCTTCGAGACCGTTCCGTACGGCTGCAGCTACCGTCTCCGGCGACAACACGCGACCCGAAGTGCCCGCGCCGTCGTTCAGCCACATACGAATGAACTTCATGTAGTCGCCGACAGTGCCGTGCAAACCGTGACCACCCATGTGTACCTCAGGTTCGGCCGGAAGCTCGAATCCGATGAGCGGAGTGAGGCTTCCGTCGCTCTCGCGCTGATGGATCGGTGCAAGTCGATCCTTCATCGACGGGCTCATCGTGAATGCCGTATCCGTCATCTCGAGAGGTTCGAAGATGCGCTCGCGCATGACATCGCCGAGTCGCTGACCTCGAATCGACTCGACGACCTGTCCGGCCCAGTCGATGTTGGTGCCGTACTCCCACTTCTCACCCGGGTCGAAGAGCAGCGGTGTCGTGAGCGCCGCTTTGCTACACGTGATCACGCTGGGCTGCCCATGTTCCTGTGAGAGCCGGTTGTACGACTCGTTGAAGAAGTCGTAGCCGAACCCTGCAGTGTGAAGGAGCAGCATGCGAGTGGTGATGTCACGCTTTGGTTCCCGAAGAACGGGGTCTCCACCGGCGTCGAAACCGTCCAGGACCTTCAGCTCACCGATGTCGGGAACATAGGTCGCTGCAGGTGCATCGAGATCGAGCAATCCCTCCTCCACACATTGCAGGACAGCGGTACCGGTGATCGCCTTGGTGGTGGAGAAGAGCGCAAAGGTTGTATCGAGGGTCATCGGAACGCCGTGACCGAGAGTCCGCTCACCGGCTGCACCCTCGTAGATGTTGCCTTCTCGATCCGTGATCATCGCGACGACACCCGGGACTCGGTCAGCCCCCTGAGTTGCTCGCGCCAGCACTTCGTCGAGGTGCTGCTTCGAAAGGGGCTTCCGCGCAATATCTTCGATCGTCACTGCATTTCTCCATCCGACTTGCAACTTGTCTTGTCGAACAGAATGTAACGGCGATCACATACCCGGTTCTGCCTCGAAACGGCAGGAAAACTGTCTCGTTTCGGCAGAACCGGGCAGAGCTTGGAGTCAGCTCTGGGGCGCTCCGATATTCACCAGCCAGGAAATGCCGAATTTGTCTGTACAGGCGCCGAATTCGTCGCCCCACATCTGCTTCTCGAGTGGAACGCTCACCGTTCCCGTTCCCGACAACTGCTCCCAGTACCCGCGCAGCACATCGCCGTCGTCGCCGCTGAGGCTGACCGTGATGTTGTCGCCGGGGTTGTACGGCATGCCGGGCGGAGTGTCGGCACCCATCAGGGTGTATCCCTGATCGGTTTCGAGCATTCCGTGCATGATCTTGTCGCCGCCTTCACCGGGATTGCCGAACTCACCGAACGTGCTCAGCGCCAGCGTGCCACCGAAGATTTCTTTGTAGAACTCCAACGCCTCACGGGCATTGCCGTTGAAGCTGATGTACGGATTGAGTCGAGTTGCCATGACGTACTCCTAGCTCGTGGTATTGCTGTCACGTTCGATTTCAATCCTTGCAGAACGCTCCGACACGAAACAACGGATCACGGCAGTTCATCGAGTGCGTAAACCGATCGTCATGACCATTCAAACAACTGCCCTCAGAGTGGGTTCCGAGTCTCGGAAGGCAACTCTCCGAACCGTTTCCGGTAGGCGGCTGCAAACATGCCCAGATTGACGTAGCCCCAGGCGTTTGCGATCTCCGAAACGGTTCTCCCATCGGAACGCAACAGTTCGCTGCGTACCCCCTCCAGCCGACGCGCGCGCAATCGTTGCCCCGGCGTGGTGTCTCGGTACCGTCGAAATCCCGCAGTGAGCGCCCGGACACTGACACCCACCGCAGCCGCGACCTCCGACGCCGTCGGCACCGAGCGAGCAAACGTATCGATGTACTCCTCTGCCGATCGCACGTAGGCCGGTTCGGCGGAGGCGACGTCGACGCCGAGTTGCAACCCGGCCTGCGTCGCCCACTCGTCGAGAAGCTGAGCCGCGATGAGTTCTTGAACCCTGGCACCCAGCCTTTCGCTCGACATCGCCTCAGGCGACTCTGCAATTGCGCGAACGACGTAGTCCATCAATGCCAGCCAACTCGAGCCCCGCCCGCCAATGGTGCACTTGTGCCGCCACAGACGGTCGTCGGGAACCGACCCGAACCATTGCATGGCGTGATCGGCGACAAGCTGATGCGGCACAGTGAGATTCAGCTGCAGATGATCTTCGTCGAATTCGACGAAGTAGTCGGTCCGGCTACAGTCGGCGACAAAGGTCTCCCCCACGGCAGTATTCACCGCAGCTCCTCCGCCGAGGGCATGTCGACCGTTGCCTCTGATAGTCGTCAGAACCAGAATGTTTCCGGCCTCAGGCGAACATTCACCGACGGAGACCGGAATCCCGTAACAGAATCTGGTGACGTCGATCTTGCCGACTGCCGCGGAGTACATGTCCGAAGCCGGCTTCAACCGGCTTCCGATCGGCGTGACCGTATACGGCATGTAGATGTTGTCGGACCACTCCTTGATGCGGTCCCAGTCCCGAGAAAAGGCCTGGTGATGCTGCATAGTGGGCCGGCCGGCCGCGTCGATGAGCAAGGCATCCTCGAACATGGTTCGAGTATCGCACCAGGGCCCGGGAAGGTCACGAAAGTGAGCCGACGCGGTCTATGGCTGTACGGCGGCAGGTCGTGTTGCAGCAAAAAGCAGCGAATCCACCGCGGTCCCCCGGATCACCATGTGAGCCCTCATCCGCCCCTCCTCCACCATTCCGATTTTGGTGAGCACCGACGCCGACGCCGAGTTCTCCGGACGACACGTTGCCTGCACGCGCTGTGCTCCAAGGCGAGCGAAGGCGAGTCCCAGGACCGCGCTCCCTGCCTCGGATGCATAACCTCGTCCTTGGAACTTCGGGTTCACGACAAAACCGAGTTCCGCCCGCCGGTGCGCGACGGACACTTCCCACACAGCTACCGAACCGATGACCGTTCCATCAGCCTTCGACGTGATGGCCAGGGTGAACGTGCGACGTTCGACGAGCGCAGCTTCGAGTGCCATGTCAGCCAGGAATGCCCTGGTCATCGCAGGGGTGTTCGGCCCCCAATCAACATATCTACAGACGGCAGGGTCGGACGCGTACTGATGGACGGCATCTTCATCCGCGGCAGTGAAATCTCGAAGAACAAGGCGTTCCGTAGTCAACGTGAACATCCAGCGATCCTAGAGCGAGCCCGAAAGCACCTCTTGACTCGAACGCATGTTCGAGTATGATTTGGGGAGGGGATCGGGGGATTCAATGAGTGTTCTGTTGTCGGATGTGGTGTCGGGTTCTGCGGTGGGGTTGCGCGGACGCCTGTGGCAGTTGTCTGCTTCTGAGTTACGTGCGGCTGCGGTGTCGGCGAG